>NZ_JAHREU010000018.1:91587-106761 GCF_020883145.1 Microcoleus sp. CAWBG27 | reverse complement strand
GCAAGCTTTTCGCGGTGTGACATATTTTGTCATCGCTAGGTGGTATTTTTGTTTTCAATCCATAGTGCCAGCTTTTACAATGATTTACCAGGAATTTCGAGGAAATTATTTACTTTATGTCAACAGTTTTTAGCTCTGGGATTTGCTCTTTTGCTTCTGTCAATGATTTGCTTTGCTGGAAATAATTTGGGTAAGCTGCATCAAGCGGAATGATGTATTCCTTAGAAATCGAGCAAGCATTGACCGCACATTTACGAGAGTTGATCCAGTCCTTGCGTTCCCGCAAAGCGTAGTTCCAAACCTTGCGACAAACCGTTATAACCCGCTCAATTTCTTGAGCTTGCTCTGCGGTTGGCTTCAATTTGTACTCGTAACTAAGGTTTAACATTGCTCGTTTTCCCTGGCTCTAGAAAATAAAGTAGCATTTTGTAGAGTCAACGACAAGCAAAGCAATGGAAGGTAACTTGCAGGCTAAAGCCTGCCTCTAGCTTTCATCCCCGGTCTAAAGACACGGGGTTCTCAGCATATTTGCTATAGAATTCTAGAATATACCGTCAAAATCCGCCGTCAGCCGTCAGTGAACATGGTGGTTTCAGGAAACCCGTGGACTTAAAACAAATATTCAAAACGCCGAATCCCATAATCGGTGTCGTACATTTACAGCCTTTGCCAACTTCTCCCCGCTGGGGCGGGAACCTCAAAGCTATTATCGGAAGAGCCGAGCAAGAGGCTACAGCGCTGGCTTCTGGTGGCGCAAACGGTATCATTGTCGAGAACTTTTTCGACGCTCCTTTTGCCAAAGACAGCGTAGATCCGGCTGTGGTAAGTGCCATGACTCTGGTAGTCGAGAGGCTAACAAATCTGGTGACGCTACCGATCGGCATTAACGTGCTGCGAAACGACGCCCACAGCGCGATCGCCATCGCCTCCTGCACGGGAGCCCAATTCATCCGCGTCAACGTCCTCAACGGCATCATGGCTACAGATCAAGGCTTAATTGAAGGCCAAGCTCACCAGCTACTGCGCTACCGCCGGGAATTGGGCAGCGATGTCAAAATATTCGCAGACGTGCTAGTCAAGCACGGGCGCCCCCTGGGCAGCCCTAACTTAACCACAGCCGTCCAAGAGACGATCGGGCGCGCCTTAGCCGACGCCGTAATCCTTTCTGGCTGGACAACCGGCAGCCCTCCCAATCTCGAAGACTTAGAACTCGCGAGTGCAGCAGCGGGCGAAGTTCCAGTTTTCATCGGCAGCGGCGCCTCGTGGGAAAACGTTTCCACACTCATGCAAGCCGCCGATGGTGTAATTGTATCGAGTTCCCTGAAGCGAAATGGCCGCATCGAGCAGCCGATCGATCCGATCCGCGTCAGTCAGTTTGTCGAAGCCGCCCGTCGTAGCTTTTCCCAAAAAGAGCGAGAACAGGAAAATATCGAGACCAATGGTTTAAGAGGCCCAACACCCGAACCGGGCAAAGTCAGTCGATTTTAGATTTTAGATTTACTCGCCTTGATTCATCACCGGAGCCCGAACTTGAGTCTACAATTTTAGTAGCCACCAGCCAAGCTCGTGTCAGATGACAGTTGACAGTTGACAGTTGACAGTTGACAGTTGGCAGTTGACAGTTGACAGTTGACAGTTGACAGTTGGCAGTTGACAGTTATCTCTACCTGGAAGGAAGAGGATTGGAGTAATGAACCGTCTGTTTTTAATTTCTCCCGATCGGGGAGATGCTTGAAACCAATTTTTCATGGAATTGGGAATTGGGAATAGTTAATTGGGAATGGTAATTGGTAATTGCTGAAAACTAAAAGCTAACGCTCAAAAAAGCACCAATTCTCAATTCTTAATTCTTAATTCTTAATTCTCAATAACCAATGCCCCATGCCCCATCCCTCCGCTTCGCTTCGCCCCATGCCCCATGCCCAATGCCCCATGCCCCATGCCCCATGCCCCATGCCCAATGACCAATTAGCAACTATCAAATCAAAAAAATGATTCGCCGACGTTCAACCCCTTGGATTCATCGCTGGTCTAGGACTGCGATCGCAGCCATCGCAGCCATCGGCGTCCTAGAAACGGCCTATCTGACGATCGCTAAATTCACGACAGGCTCAGTCATTTGTCCCACCAGCGGCTGCGACAAAGTTCTCAACAGTCCCTACGCTACAGTTTTTGGCACAGTGCCTTTAAGTTTATTAGGTTGTCTGGCTTACCTGAGCATCGCAATTTTGGCATTAGCTCCCAAATCCGTCAATCCAGACACCAATAAAGGTCTGCACTCTCAACTAGAAAATCAAACTTGGCAAGCGCTATTTATCATCACCGCTGCGATGGTAATTTTCAGCAGCTATTTGATGTATTTGATGTCTTTTGAAATTAAGGAACTGTGCATTTACTGCATCAGTTCCGCCGTATTTGCGCTGTCGCTGTTTGTGCTGGTGCTAGTCGGCCGCGAGTGGGAAGATATCGGACAGTTGGTGTTTACAGGTATTTTGGTAATGATGGTAAGTTCGATCGGCGCCTTGGGACTGTATAACAGCGTCAGTTCACCTGCTCCTTTTGTTTCTTCTACCCCCGGAATTCTACCCCCAGCCGTGACTGCAACCTCCGGCCCTGCACAAATTGCTTTAGCCCGCCACCTCCGACAAATTGGCGCCAAAGAATACGGTGCTTACTGGTGTCCCCACTGCCACGACCAAAAAATGCTATTCGGCAAAGAAGCAGCCAAAATAATTGATTATTTTGAATGCGATCCTAAAGGGCAAAATTCCCGTGCTGAAATTTGCCAAGCTGCTGCTACGAATATTAAAGGTTTCCCGACTTGGGAGATTCAAGGTCAGTTTTATTCAGGGACGCAAACTTTGGATAAACTCGCCGATTTATCCGGTTACACGGGCCCGCGCAACTTTCAAAACTGACAGAATAGTTGGGAATTTTAGATGACAGCTTTTAGATGGTCAAGCAGTAAATATCGGTGGGCAAGTTATTTGCTAGTTTCCTAGTGCTGCGAAATTAATCTCAAATCTGCCATCTAGGATTAATAATTATCAATTAGCAAACATTAGTCAGATCGAAATTTCCAAAAAAGTGGTGACTATCTACTAGGCTGTCTGCGAATAAATACTATAGCGGTTATCAGAAAGATGAGGTATGTTGTTGGGCTTGAGCCTCCTGAGTTTAATGGTTATACAAGCTGTCAGTCATACCTCATCTTTTTGAGAAAGGCTATATAAAATTTACACAAAAACTCCAGAGACCGCGTTTCTGCTGCCAGAGTCATTACACTAAAATGGCAGTCATTCGATCGCTCTTCTGAAAATTATCTGCGCTGATATAGCAGTTCGATCGAAAGATTAACGGACGCTTTGTTCAGTTGACAGTTGACAGTTGACAGTTGACAGTTGACAGTTGACAGTTGACAGTTGACCGCACGGGTAGCACTTGACAAAAGAAGTAAGAGGATTGGAGTAATGAATAGTCTGAGTTTAATTTATCCCGAAAAATGTTCCGGCTTTAAACCAATTTTTTATGGTAATCGGTAATCGGGTAAAAGGTAATCGGTAGAAAGGCTCTCCTGCGTTTATGGTGGACATGGTATCAAACACAACTGTTCGCAATTCTGTGATGCCCTCAGAGTAAGGATATCCGGTTTACTGAAGGATATCCGGTTTACTGCTCGCCACAAACCTATAAAAAATATCAGAAAAAAGCTGGCGTTTTCAAAGCTTAGAAGCCAATTAGCAATTGCCAATTACCAATTACCATCACCAATTACCAATTACCCACCAGCATAGCGCACCGAAAAACCACACTATTCGACAATCAAAAATCAATAATCCACCCATCTGCCGCACCGCACAACCGAAAAATTGTGACGATCTAAAATCAAAAATATAAAATCGACTGAGCAGAGTCCCGCGAAGAAGTAAAAACGATATGTAGTAATACCCTATATGCTCTTCAGGCGAGGCGAACATCCCCAGATTATGCTAAAAACTATCAAAAAATGGCTCGATCGAGAACGCCGAGTATTGATTACTGCAAGTGCCGTTGGCGGTACGGTGATTCTACTGCGCTGGTTCGGATTTTTGCAGGCGTTGGAATGGGCTGCTTTCGATCGCTTTGTACGCTGGCGGCCCGCCGAACCAATGGACTCGCGCATCGTCATTATCGAAATTAACGAAGCTGACTTGCAAAAATACGGCTACCCCATTTCCGATGCTGTATTGGCCCAATTGCTGCAAAAATTGCACGCCCTTAAGCCGCGGGCGATTGGCCTCGATGTTTACCGAGATTTGCCGACTCAACCGGGTAATGCCCAATTGGTCAAAACTTTTAAAACTATTCCCAACTTAATTGGGATTGAGTTAATACCAGACGAAACCAGATTTGGAGTGCGCCCGCCTCCGGTACTGGAAAAGCTCGATCGCATCGGTTTCAACAACGTTGTCCTCGACGCTGACTCAAAAGTGCGCCGAACTTTGCTCTACGCTTGGCCTGGAAACGGCAAAACCTATCAAAGTTTCGCACTGAGACTGGCTTTGCTTTACCTAGAAACCGAAGGGATTTCCCCTCAACCTGCAACAGTCAATCCTAAATACTTGCAGTTAGGTAAGGGGGTGTTTCAGCGTTTTAAACCGAATGATGGTGCTTACGTGCGATCGGACAGCCGCGGCTATCAAATTCTCACCAACCTGCGCCACCCAGGAGGCAGTTTTCGCACGGTATCGATGAGCGACGTGCTTTCTGGCAAAGTACCGGTTGATTTTGTGCGATCGCGCGCTGTCTTGATCGGCTCAACTGCCCCCAGCCTCAAAGACTTTCACCAAAACGCTTACAGTTCCGGTTTGTTTGCTCCTCCCCAGCCAATACCCGGAGTTGAGCTTCAGGCTAATTTCTTGAGCCAAATTTTGAGTGCGGCCCTCGACGGGCGCGAAGGTATTAAAGTTTGGCCAGAGGCGGCGGAGTGGCTGTGGATTTTACTGTGGTCTTGGACGGGAGCAAATGTGAGCTGGAAGTTGCGATCGCTCGGGCGATCGGCTTGGTCTTTATCAAGTATCTGTGTAGGATTAAGTGCTAGTTTATACATAGCATGGTTGGCCGGTTGGTGGCTGCCGTTAATTCCTTCCATCCTCAGTCTGTTGGGTTCTGGCTGTGCAGTTGTAGCTTATCTGGCTCACATACAAGAAGAACTCAAACGGTCTAAAGAATTTTTACAATGGCTAATCGATACAATTCCCGACCCAATTTTTGTTAAAGATAGAAATCACCACTGGGTTGTTTTGAATCAGTCATATTGTCGGTTTATCGGCTATCCTTTAGAAATTTTAATTTCTCGCACCGATTACGAGTTATTTCCCCAAGCCGAAGCGGATATATTTTGGCAGCAAGACGAATTAGTATTGCAAACTCAGCAGCCACTAGAAAATGAAGAATATTTTACTGATGCTCACGGAATTACCCATCTGATTTCGACTAAAAGATCCCTACATAAAGATGCTGCGGGCAACCTATTTTTAGTTGGAGCGATCAGAGATATTACCGAACGCAAGCGCCTGGAAGATGCCCTCAAGCAAAAAAATGCTGAACTCAGCCACCAAGCCTATCACGATGCTCTCACCGGTTTGCCGAACCGCAAAATGTTTCACGAATCCTTGCATCTGTCCCTGGAAAGAGCCTCCAGCAATCAGGAATTGGTAGCTTTACTATTTTTAGATTTAGATGGATTTAAGTCAATCAATGATACTCTCGGACATCGTGCGGGTGATTTGCTCTTACAAGCAGTGGCCGGGAGGCTCAAAAAATGCTTGCGCGGTAGCGATATTATATCGAGGTTGGGTGGCGATGAGTTCACTGTCATCTTGCCGGGAATTCCTGGTAGCGAAGAAGCTGCGAAAGTAGCTCAAAAAATTTGTGACACCATTATGCAGCCTTTTACTTTAGAAGAACATACAGTTTCTGTAACTACAAGTATTGGCATTAGTTTGTATCCAATTGACGGTCAAGAGTCAGATATTTTAGTTAACAATGCTGATGCTGCGATGTATCGTGCTAAGGAAGGCGGGAAAAATCAATATCAATTTTCGTAATTAATCTCAGTTCAAAAACACAATCCAACTGTAGGTCAGTGGTGCCAACTTTTATGCCTAAGTTATTTTCCATTCTTTAATCTGCAACCTTATTATAAAATATTGTATAAGATGTCATCTATCATTAGATGGATTTATCAAAGATATGGAACTTAAGACAGCAAATTGTCGTCTCATTTAACTATTAACAAATATAAAAAAATTGGATGAGTTTCAAAAAAAGATGGCAACGGCAAGCCCGCGCTCTAAACCCTGATGCAGTAAGTCATTCCCATCACGAATCGCAAATTGTAGCAGGCTGGAGAGCCAATTAAAATCGCCAAACAGTATTGATTAAAAAGAATTTAAGTAAACTTACAAAAATTAATTAAAGGAAATGTAAAGACATAGGTGGAACTACGTAAATTGATAGATATAATAGATTGTAGGGATTTGCATCTATTTGAGTGATTTGGACAAGATTATGAACACTATGCGTACTTTGATTGGGCTCACAATAACGGCAACTCTGGCTGTCGGTCTGCAAGTCAGTACGATCGACATTGCAAATGCCGCTACACTTGGCAGCAACTCAACCAGCAACTCAGCAAAAGACCCATCGACCTCCACAGTCTTGACAGAGGCGCGCACATCTGAGGCGCCCAATAACCCCAAAAAATACGAACCAGATCCCAATGGAAGTCCTAAAAGTGACGGTACAGGGACGCGCTGAACCGCTCCGAAAAACCTATACAGAGCTAGCCAAAGCTAGTCAAAGCTGTACAAACAAAGTCGGAGCGTGCAGTCTAAGTCTTCACTGACTACGTTCGATTGGTCATAACACCTGCGAGTGAACGCCAGCTTGTAGCACTGTTGAGAGTGATTAAGTAATTAGCAAATAGGTTTATAGCTATAGTGTCACTTTCCTAACAAGCCATTTGAACTTTGACGAGGCAAACATTACTTAGAAATAAGGCTGACAGAATATGTCAAATTACATCTTTCTGATAGACAAAAACAAAACACCGCTTAATCCAATCCATCCAGCACAAGCACGGAAACTACTAGATTCCAGAAAAGCCGCCGTGTTTCGCCGCTACCCGTTCACTTTGATTTTAAAGCGAGTCGTTGAAAATCCAAATCTGTATCCGCTGGAACTCAAAATCGACCCGGGTTCCAAGTTTACAGGGATTGCTTTAGTTACAGATCGAGGCAATGTTATCTGGGCGATGGAATTGCAGCATCGCGGACAAAAAATAAAAGATGCTTTGGAACATCGTAGAGCAGTTAGGAGAGGACGAAGAAATCGTAATACTCGTTACCGTATAGCTCGATTCCTCAATCGCAAACGCCCTAATGGTTGGCTTGCACCGTCTTTGAAGCATCGTATTTTGACGACGGAAACTTGGGTGAAACGTCTGTCATCGTTCGCACCAATTGATTGTATTGTTCAGGAACTGGTAAAGTTTGATACTCAAGCGATTCAAAATCCTGAAATTTCTGGAACCCAATACCAGCAAGGAACCTTGAAAGGTTACGAGTGCCGTGAATACTTGTTGGAAAAATGGAATCGCCAATGTGCTTACTGCGGTGTCAAAGACGTTCCACTCGAAATTGAGCATATCCAACCAAAGTCAAAAGGAGGCTCAGACCGTATCTCTAATCTTTGTCTGGCTTGCCACAAGTGCAACCAACGCAAAGGAAATCGAGATATTAAAGACTTCCTCAAAGGCAAACCAGATGTGTTAAATAGCGTTCTGAAACAAGCTGCATCACCGTTAAAAGACGCAGCATCTGTCAATAGTACAAGGTGGTCACTGTTCAACACCCTTAAGCTAACTGGATTGCCTGTAAGAACGGGAACTGGCGGACAAACTAAGTTTAACCGAATTCGTTTTGAACTGCCTAAAGCTCATTGGATTGATGCTGCTTGTGTCGGCAAGGTTGAAGGTATCAAACTTGTTACTACAAAGATTTTGAAAGTTAAAACAACAGGTTTCGGTGGCAGGCAGCGATGTCAAACAGACAAATTTGGTTATCCACAAAAACATCGTCCCTTGCGTCCTATCTTGGGATTTTGTACAGGTGATATTGTTCGTGCAGATGTTCCCAAAGGTAAATACGCGGGGAATTTTACAGCACGAGTTTGTCCTATGTCGCATGGTTGCGGTGAGTTTGTTATCGACAAAAAAAGGAGGTCTATCAAGTTGGACTATTTAACGCCAGTCCACAGAAAGGATGGTTACGACTATGCTTAGACCTATACAAATTGACCAGGAATGGACAGATGTGTCCAGCAATTAAGTCTCAGTTCCTTACCCAATTTTTCAAAATTCTATGGGCCCAGATTTGTACCAATGCGATTGGTTAATTAAAGTGTGACAGCACCAATCCCGATCGGTGAGGGGATAGTCCAGTCGGTAGTGACCACCGCGACTTTCGGTGCGAAACGCAGCACTTTTGAGAATTAAGTAGCCAATATCCAATAAATTGCCAACTTCTCCCCAATTTCGCAAAACCGAGCTATTTTCGGCATCACCGGGCGAAAAATCGATCGTTTGTCCGGGCTGCACATTGAGTAAAGCTTGACTCAAAGCCAAAGAGACAAATTCTTGCCGCCACATCTCAACTCGGACAATTGCCCTTTCCAAATCGCGTTGTCCCCGGCAAATTCCCGCATTCTGCCACACCAAACTAGGCAATTCCACCCGCAATTTTTCGATCGCCTCAATATCCTGCTGTGAAACCAATTTTTCCAAGATTTCCCCTGCATCTTCTTCCTCTGGTAAGGCTTCGGACTTTTCACCTTCTAGCTGCAAAAGTCCCATTTGCGCGCCAAAAACCAGACATTCCAGCAGCGAATTGCTCGCCAACCGGTTAGCGCCGTGTACCCCCGTGCTCGCAGTTTCTCCCACCGCGTACAAACCCGGAATCGAAGTTTGGTTGAACTTGTCAGCCACAATTCCCCCCATCCAGTAATGGGCGGCGGGCGTCACCGGCACAGGTTCGGCAAAAATATCAATTCCCCAATCAGCGCACACTTGAATAATATTCGGAAACCTGTAGCGCAGTCGATCGCCATCAATGGGGCGCAAATCCAGCCAAACATGAGGTTCCCCCGTCTTCTGCAAGTGGCGGAAAATAGCGCGGCTGACAACATCCCGAGGGGCGAGTTCCCCGCTGGGGTGAGAGTCAAAAGCAAAGCGATATCCCTTGCTGTCAACTAAATGAGCCCCTTCTCCCCGCACCGCTTCGCTAATCAGAAACCGGGGCGCGCCCGCTTTACTCAGCGCCGTCGGGTGAAATTGTACAAATTCTAAATCTCGCAGCAGCGCCCCGGCGCGCCACGCAATTGCTACCCCGTCCCCGGTACTTACCGACGGGTTGGTTGTTTGAGCAAAAACCTGTCCGCCGCCGCCTGTAGCCAGCACTACGGCGCTAGCCCGCAGCCATTTGACTTGGGAGTCGCAAATCGAGCTAATGCCCTGACACCGCCCGGTTTTGTCTAGCCACAGACTCAAAGCAAAGGCTGGGGATACGAGTTGAATGTTTTTGCGGTTTAATACTTTTGCTGTCAGGGTACTGACAACGGCTTTTCCTGTGGTGTCGGCGGAGTGGAGCACTCGGCGGCGGGAGTGGGCGGCTTCTAGGGTGAGGGCTAAATCTGGGCCGGTGCGATCGAATGCAACGCCCATTTTTACCAGGGAGTCTATGCAAGCAGCAGCTTCTTCGACTAAAAATTGTACTGCTTCTAAATCGCAAAGACCTGCTCCCGCAGCCAGTGTATCCTGAACGTGGAGTGCTGCGGAATCTTCTGGGGCGATCGCTGCGGCAATGCCTCCTTGAGCCCAATCGCTGGCAGAAACAGGTAGGATATTTTTATTGATCAAGCCTACGTGCAAGTGTTCTGGTAGACAAAGTGCCGTGTACAAACCGGCTGCGCCAGCACCTATCACCAATACGTCAAATTTGTCAGTCATATAGCCTTTCTCAGAAAGATGAGGTATTCATGGGCATTGGGCATCGGGCATCGGGCATTGGGCATTGGGCGGAGCGTAGCGGAGGGATTGGGCATTGGGCTTGCGGGCCTACCTCACTTTTTTGAGAAAGGCTATAACTCAGCCGATTTGAGATTTTAGATTTTAGATTTTAAAATTAACTTTATAGATGAATTTGGGGATAATAACTTTCGATTTTAAATTTCATATTTTAGATCTTATATTGAACTATAAAGATAAGTTGAGGGGCTAAAATTGTCAATTTAAGCTTGAATAATTGAATCATTTAATCTAGTGATAAATCTCGATTTAAACTAATATCTACTAATCTTTTTTGCTTTTTAAAACATCGGAGGCTGTTATGCGTCTTTGGGTGCGAGCCTTTTTGAAGGCATTCGTCGGTCGGAGCAGAAGCCATGAGCCATGAACCACAAGCCAGAATTCATGAATTAACAAACCATAGTTCTGACTAATGACTCATGACTCATGGACTCATGAGGGCGGGCACGGGGGCACCGCCCCTACTGACTAATAACTCATGGCTTCAAAAGAGGCCCACTGCTATCTAGTCGTAGAGACCATTATTCAACCTGGTGTCTCCTTCAATAAAGACTGATTCGACATCAGTTACTGTGAATTTGTCCAGGTTAGCTTGCAGCACCTTTTTCTGAGCTTCCGTCAAGCCTGAAATGTTGAGTACGTCCTCAACTTTTTCGTAAGGAGCATTCTTAATAATTTGTCCAGCTAAAGTGGGATACAACCCTCGAAAGTCCCGAAAGTCGCGGACGGCGCTGTTGTTCAAATCAAGTTTTTTGCCGTATTCTGTGGCAAGTTTGTCATCGGCGCGATTGGTTCTAGCCGGAACATCAACTGCTATGAGCGAGGCTGATGGCAAGACGATACGGCTCAGGTTCGCCGCGATCGCACTTTGGTCTCCAGCCCATGCAAAGCAGCCCAGCACTAAGCCCAATACTGCCAATAGACGACCCAATCGTTTCATGAAGTTTTGTCTCCCAATTTCATACACAGCATTTATGTAGAGACTACCATTTTGCTTATGCAGTTTTTCAGATAAATCCGCAGCAGGCCGAGGACTGTTAACAAAATTTACATCCAAGAATTGACATTGCCCTCAATATATGCTATGCAACGCAGTTTAGACGATCGACTAATTTTTGGCTGCACACTCAATTTTCTAGCTATCAAGGACTTTTTCCTTTTCTTTTGAGAAAAGCGTTCAAGTCAATATAATTGCTGCCGTAAGTCATGCTGGGAGTGTCGTAACCCTTCAAAGTAACGATGTGCTGCTCGAAAGCGTCCTGGGCGCCCAACTCCGTCAGGTATTTGTAGGTTGTTTCTCCCACGGCGATATCCTTGCCGAGTTGCTTGGTGCAAGACTCTAGGCGAAATGCGGCGTTTACAGTGTCTCCCAAGGCGGTATAGTCCGATCGATCGCTGCTGCCGGAATTTCCCACCATTGCATAACCAGTATTGATTCCAGCCCCGACTCGCAACGGAAAAGGCAGGGGGTAACGGCTGCTGAGTAAATCAGTTGCCTTGTGCAGTTGGCTTAAAGCTTGGCAAATCCGCATCATTTCCTCGCTGCTGACGCCGCTTGGTTTGTGGAACCAGACAGCCATGATGGCATCGCCGATGTATTTGTCCACCCAACTGCCGTGTTCGCGAATGATGTGTCCGGCTTTGCGAAACCAATTGCCGATGACTTCCGAGAGGATGGTTTCGTCTAGCTGTCTAGTCAAAACTGTAAAGTCTCGGATGTCCATTACCATGACAGTAATCAGGCTGCGTACCGTCAAAGTAGCTGTAAAATCTTCAGAGTCTGTGTCGTGCAGGCGATCGAGCCGGCGCCCTCCGGTTGGGTTATGGAAGTCCAACTCGGTTTGACCGAAAATAATTCGATCGCCATTTCTAAGAGTGACAGGAATACTCACCCGCCGCCCGTTGACAAAGGAACCGTTGCGGCTGCCCAAGTCGATCAGGTAAAACTCTCCGGTCTCCATTTGCTGTAGCATCGCGTGATTTCGGGAAATCCAGCGATCGGTCAATACAAAATTATTGTCATCATTTCGCCCTACTGTCCAGCAATTGCTGCCGGAGAGCGGCAAGTAGCGATTGCCGCTTTCTGTACGAAGTAACAAATGTGGATTGGCTTGCAAAGTCACCACAGCCCTAGAAACAACATCAAGTCAACCGATTTGAGGTTTTCAGCTTTAAATTTTAACTTTAGTACGCGGCTCATAACTAAGATTGCCACTAAAAACCTGAAATCGGCTGTTCTAAAAATTTAAAATAGTTTAGTCGATCGATGCACCGAACCCATAAAGCATTGCCAAACTACCGCGCGATAACCACCGAAGGTAGTTACCGCTCGATCATAGGCCAAAGCGTAATATTTTGCACGCCACAGATGTATCCAGGCAGTTGCATTGGCTGTTTTTTGGCAACATATAACTTAATTTCTGCTTCTGTTGCCCAAAAAAAAGCTGGACAATGGTTCTCGTGCCAGACAACCCTGTGCTTAAACACAAGGTATCTTTGAGATTTGTGGCTAGACTTCCACTTTTTGAAGAGTCCAACACAGCCTTTTCCTCGCTGCGGCGCTGAGTCAATTAAACACACGAGAATTTTATGTTGTCGAAAAGAATTTTGCCTTGTTTGGATGTGAAAGCTGGCCGCGTGGTCAAAGGTGTCAATTTTGTCAACCTTAAGGATGCTGGCGATCCGGTGGAAATGGCTCAGGTATACAATGATGCGGGTGCTGACGAGTTGGTATTTCTGGACATTACGGCGACTCACGAAGACCGGAACATTATGATTGATGTGGTGTACCGGACTGCCGATCGAGTATTTATCCCTTTGACGGTGGGTGGTGGCATCCAATCCTTGGACACTATTAAAAGTTTGTTGAGGGCGGGCGCTGATAAGGTAAGTATTAATTCAGCGGCAGTGCGCGATCCGAGTTTGATTGACAAAGCGAGCGATCGATTTGGCAATCAGTGTATTGTAGTGGCGATCGACGCTCGCAAACGCCAAGATGCGGACAATCCCGGTTGGGACGTGTACGTGCGCGGAGGGCGTGAAAATACAGGCTTAGATGCGATAGTCTGGGCTAAGGAAGCCGAAAAGCGCGGCGCCGGCGAAATTTTAGTAACAAGCATGGACTCTGACGGCACTCAAGCCGGTTACGACTTGTCATTAACCCGCAGCATCGCCGAAGTTGTAGAAATTCCCGTGATTGCTTCCGGTGGCGCCGGCAACTGTCACCACATCTACGAAGCCGTGACGGAAGGCAAAGCAGAAGCAGCCTTGCTGGCTTCCCTGCTGCATTACGGGCAACTTAGCGTCGGAGAAATTAAGACTTATCTAGCAAAATGTCAAGTTCCCGTGCGGCAACAGTAGTTCTTTGCATCAGCAAGATTGGTAACAGGCTTTCTCGCCTGTTCCACATCAGCAATAGGCTTTCTCGCCTGTTCCGCGATAATTACATTTTCCTGTGGGGTGGGCGAGAGAACTCACCCAAACGCGATCGTTATTACAAATAGTGCCTAATGTGATGTGAATTTAACACCAGAATTTTGTTGCTTTTTCCTTCAGATAACAGTTCACGAAAAGTATACAACCAAAGACAAGCTGAAAACTCATACACCATCACTCATTCCCAATCTAAAATCTAAAATCTAAAATCTAAAATCCTATGACTTCCGGTGATGTACCATACTCATCTATCGGAAGACACAAAGCCCAAATATTCCCTGAGAAAGATTTCACCACCCCGTTTTTTAAGCTAAATATTATATATTAGCTCAAATCAACTGATTGCCACTGCTAATTTAAGTGGCTTTTATCAAGATTGAGTTAAAGATTGTGCAGAATTTGAGTTAAATTCAGCCTGTCAACAATCTCAACAATCAAAACTTCTAAATACGGAGAAATTTTGTATGTCTTTTATCAGCTTTAACCTCCCAGTCAAGCGTTTAGTTCGCAGTTTAATAGCTGTTTGTTTTTGTGCATTGATGTTTGTTTCTAATGCTTTCCCAGTTTTTGCCGTTACCAGCAGCCCCACGAAAGGTGAAGCTCAACTTTTGGGGATTGAGAAAGAAGCTCAAAAAGCTGTTTTGAAAGACCCGATGTCTCTGGAAGAAACTCAGAAAAAAGCTAATGAAGGGATTAATGAAGTTCAGGGAGATGCTGACAGCGAGAAGATGAAAAATCCTTCTAATACAAAGGCTACATCCTTTGAGCAACAAGTCAAAAAAGCTGTCAGCAAAATCAAAGACTAATTACGCAGCTATCAGCATAAAAAAGTAGGGACACGGCAGTGCTGTGTCCTTGTAGCTTTTGTGTCCGAACTTAATTTATACAATTTTTTTGGCAAAATTCATGCAACAGCCTTCGGTAGGGTGTGTCGCTTTCAACCATCTTAAATAAAGAGCGATAATCTAATAGCGACGCACCTGGCAGCTTCAATGACCAGAGAAGCAACCCTCGGTTTCACTCCGCCCAAAACTTTTCTTGTAAGAATCTTTTTTATAAAGGGTATTAGCTTTAGTTTTAAGAATTGGTATCAGATCGTGTCCGGTCAGTGACTTGCAATAAAAACGCTTTGTAGTAAGCACTTTAGTCCACATCCATCCAAGAAGTAAAGTCCTTACTACAAACAAATTGTATAGGTTTGTAGTGTGGACTTTAGTCCGCATCCAGCCGAGGAATTGCATTCCTAACGATCGAACAAATTGTATCGGTTTGTAGTGAGTGAGAACTTTAGTTCAATACACTTGGTTTAACACCATCCTCAAGGCGAAACAATATGAAAAATAGATACGCAGATTGCTTTTCTACAGAGCGCGAAAGCTAACTTCCCTCGCAATAAAAACTTCTAACTGAACCGTATTGGACTTTAGTCAAGCGTAATGGATGCGGACTAAAGTCCTCACTACAAACCAAGATAGATGCGGACTAAAGTCCTCACTACAAACCAAGATGGATGCGGACTAAAGTCCTCACTACAAACCAAGATGGATGCGGACTAAAGTCCTCACTACAAACCAAGATGGATGCGGACTAAAGTCCTCACTACAAACCAAGAT
>NZ_JAHREU010000018.1:73748-91487 GCF_020883145.1 Microcoleus sp. CAWBG27 | reverse complement strand
TAAAGTCCTCACTACAAACCAAGATGGATGCGGACTAAAGTCCTCACTACAAACCAAGATGGATGCGGACTAAAGTCCTCACTACAAACCAAGATGGATGCGGACTAAAGTCCTCACTACAAACCAAATTGTAATTGATGGATGCGGATATGATATCAGATAGAATAATAAAGTGGAAATGACTTGGCATCTTTCGGCTTGACGAACACTCTTTGCTGCGGCTGCAACTGCAAGTTATCGAATCTTTCTCTCGTCAAATTAGCATTCAGCACTTGACCGTCATCTAAGGTTAATTCTACCTGGATTTCCCATCCCAAATGAATCAAACGACTGATTCTTGCAGGCACTGTTGCACTATTTTCGGTAGTTTCAATTACTACGTCGTGAGGGCGCAAGAACATCTCTGGGTTGGCCGAGTCAAAGCCGTTGTCTTGAAACATTCTCGAACTGCTGGGCAAGACATTCACGGGCCCGATAAAACTCATGACGAAGGCACTCGCTGGATGGTCGTAAATTTCTGCGGGCGTGCCTACTTGTTCGATTTTACCTTTATTCATTACTGTAATTCGATCGGCAACTTCCATCGCTTCTTCTTGGTCGTGCGTCACAAAGACTGTGGTAACGTGCACTTCGTCGTGGAGTCTTCGCAACCAAGCGCGCAAGTCTTTGCGGACTTTGGCATCGAGAGCTCCAAAAGGTTCGTCTAGCAGCAATACTTTTGGTTCGACAGCTAGGGCTCTGGCAAGGGCTACCCGCTGACGCTGGCCTCCTGAAAGTTGCGACGGGTATCTGTCGCCCAATCCTCCCAATTGAACTAAATTTAACAATTCTTCTACGCGAGATTTGACTTTCGTTGGTGGAGTTTTCTGAATTTCCATGCCGAAAGCGATGTTTTTTCGCACTGTCATGTGCTTGAATAGCGCGTAGTGCTGAAAGACAAATCCAATTTTGCGGTCTTGGACGCTAGTATTGGTGGCATCTTGACCTGTCAGCCAGATTTTGCCGGAGTCGGGCATTTCTAAACCTGCAATCAGTCGCAGCAGCGTAGACTTACCTGAACCAGACGGGCCCAGCAGTGCAACTAGGGAACCTGATTCAATTTTCAAGCTGACTCGATCGAGTGCTTGGAAACTGCCAAACTGTTTTGATACGTCTTCTACAACTATTCCCATAGGAAATTCGGCAACGGATGAGTGTAATGGATTTAACGGATGTTGAGCTTTGAGGTTCGAGGAAAGAGCGAAAAAACTTAATCCCCGGTTTCTGGATAGGTTTATGTAAGATTTTATAGCACGATCGCACATCCGTTGCTTAATTTTAGGGTTTTGGCGATCGCACATCCGTTTTTAGATTGGAGATTTTAGATTTGAGATTTACTTGCAGCGCAGTGAATTTGGAACATTGAATAGGAGTCTGAACTTTTGGCCTCTCTACCACAGCCCTGAGAAGCTTTGTCTTCGTTTTTGGGCGGTGTCAAACACCGGAAAATTCACAAAAATCCACGTCTATAACAAAACAACACAATTATTTGCCACCAAAGTTGGCGTTTGGTACTACAATGCAGCAAAAGTTCAAGCGTTTTTGACTTCAAAGGCTGAGGGGATAAAGGAAAATGGGAGATGTTAGACCTGTGCCTGTAGGCATAGTTGGCGCTTCAGGTTATGGCGGCGTACAACTGGTGCGGCTGCTGGCGGATCACCCAGCGGCAGAAGTAGTGTATTTAGGCGGGGATAGCAGTGCGGGAAAACCTTTTTCCAGCCTTTATCCGCATCTGACTAACTGCATTGATTTGACTGTAGAGGCGATCGACCTAGATAAAATAGCGGCAAAATGTGAAGTTGTGTTTCTGTCGCTGCCGAACGGTTTGGCTTGCCAAATGGCACCGACGCTGATCGAAAAAGGCTGCAAAGTCTTGGATTTGTCGGCTGACTACAGATTTGAAAATCTGGACACTTATAAAGCTTGGTACGGCGGTGAGCGATCGGACTCTGAAGTCGCTGCAACGGCTGTTTACGGTTTGCCAGAATTGTATCGCGATCGCATTAAAAACGCTCAATTAGTAGGCTGTGCCGGCTGTTACGTCACGGCTAGTTTATTAGCCCTGGCACCTTTACTCAAACAAGGTCTGATTGTGCCAGAAACAGCAATTATCGACGCCAAATCAGGATCTTCGGGAGGGGGCCGCAAAGCCGAAGTTAATCTGTTGTTGGCAGAAGCGGACAATTCCATAGGGGCTTACGGCGTTGCGCGCCACCGCCACACCCCAGAAATTGAGCAAGTTTGCAGCGATTTAGCGGGACAAGATATCAAAGTCCAATTTACTCCCCACCTGATGCCGATGGTGCGGGGAATTCTGGCAACTGTTTACGCAAATTTGCGCGATCCGGGATTAGTGCGGGAAGATTTAATTACGATTTTCACCGCTTTTTACCGCAATTCTCCTTTGGTAAAAGTGTTGCCTGCTGGCGTTTATCCGCAATCTAAATGGGCTTGCGGCACGAATCTTTGTTACATTGGCGTGGAAGTCGATCCGCGTACCGATCGGGTAATTGTGATGTCGGCGATCGACAATTTAATTAAAGGTCAAGCCGGTCAAGGCATCCAGTGCATGAACTTGATGATGGGTTGGGAAGAAACTTTGGGTTTGCCGAAATTGGCTTTCTATCCTTAATTGTTAATTGGTAATACCCAGATTTAACTGGAATAAATGTCGCTTGTAGTCGAGACCCGATCCCCCTAAATCCCCCTTAAGAAGGGGGACTTTGAATGCTTCTTGTCCCCCCCCTTTATTAAGGGGGTTAGGCAGGAAATTAGGTACGTAGTTGCGCTTGGGCGCTCTTTGCTAATCTTATAAAGAGCGCTGAAGCGCAACTACGTACCTTGGCCCACGATCTACCAAGTTTTACTTTGGCCCGTAACCGATCGTCCCAGCGTAGATCGCCCGATCGCCCAATTCGTCCTCAATCCGCAACAAACGGTTATACTTAGCAACCCGTTCGCTGCGACAAAGAGAACCAGTCTTGATTTGACCGGCACGAGTTGCTACCGCTAAATCAGCAATTGTAGTATCCTCAGTTTCACCGGAACGGTGGCTGATTACCGATCGATAGCTGTTGCGCTTCCCGAGGTCGATCGTATCCAAAGTCTCAGTCAAAGAACCAATTTGATTCAGCTTAATCAAAATCGAATTGCTAGCTTTCAAATCAATCCCTTTTTGCAAGCGCGTGCGATTGGTAACAAACAAATCGTCACCCACCAACTGAACCTTGCTACCCATTCTCTGAGTCAGCGCCACCCAACTATCCCAATCGTCTTCGTGCAAACCATCTTCAATGGAAACGATCGGATATTGACCGACTAAACCCTCCAAATAATCGATTAATTCGGTAGGCGAATGAGCAACACCGTCGTAGGTGTACTTCCCATCTTTGTAAAATTCGCTAGCAGCAACATCCAAAGCCAAAGCAACTTGTTCCCCAGGCTTGTAACCAGCTTTTTCAATTGCCATCACCAACAAATCCAAAGCTTCCTGATTGGAACCCAAATTAGGAGCAAAACCGCCTTCATCGCCAACACCAGTCAGCAAATTTTTGTCTTTTAAGACTTTAGCGAGACTAGCAAATACTTCTGCACCCCAGCGCAAAGCTTCCTTAAAAGAAGGCGCTCCCACAGGTACAATCATAAACTCTTGAATGTCTACGTTGTTGTCCGCGTGGGAACCGCCGTTGATGACGTTCATCAAAGGTACGGGTAAAACGTTAGCTAAAGCGCCACCCAAGTAGCGGTAAAGGGGTATTTGTAAAGTCTCGGCGGCCGCCTTTGCTGTGGCTAGGGAGACTCCGAGAATGGCATTGGCACCGAGGTTAGACTTGTTGGGGGAACCGTCCAAGTCAATCATGGTGCGATCGATTAATGGTTGGTCGATCGCATCCAGATTAGCCAAAGCGGGAGCAATTTTGTGTTCGACGTTAGCAACCGCTTTCAAAACTCCCTTACCACCGTAGCGGCTTTTGTCATCGTCGCGGAGTTCGTGGGCTTCAAAAGAGCCTGTAGACGCGCCGCTGGGCACTTGGGCGAGTCCGACAACACCATTGGCTAGATACACTTCAGCTTCGATGGTAGGGCGGCCGCGGGAGTCGAGGATTTCTCTGGCTTTGATAGATTCGATCGCAGTGTCTTGCATATTAACGATTCCTGACTTTGCTCAAGGTTTGATGACATTTGGCAGTCTGTCGGTTCTCCCACACTGACTGCTGACGGGTAATAGAGTACGCGATCCCGAGAATTATTGGCGCAGAGTTCAAAATATTTGCGGATTTGGGCGAAATCCAAGTGTCAATAAGCTGTGCTTGTTGAATATTTGTGGCAATTTTGACAGTCATTTAATTTGTTTAACCGCAGATTCACGCACATTTGTTAATTGGAACATTTATTAAAATAAGACTGTCTAGAAAGTTCATATCAATCAATCAGGGAAAACTTAAATGTTAGAAACAAATCTCGGAACAGTTAAAGCCTCAGCTATCGACTCCGATCGAATTATTCCCGATCCACCAAACATCAAATTGCTCACAGGGCCTTTGCCAAATCCCAGCGATCCCAACTTTTTTGACCTTACTCCCAATAACGATGTAGTTCAATTAGCCAACGGAATTCTCCGCAACACTCCCGGAGGTTTGCGGGCCTTAGCAGGCGACGATTTTGTCAGAGGTTCCGGTGGTGCGGAACTGATGAATGGGAATGGGGGCGCAGATACTTTAATCGGAGGTTGTGGCAATGATACTATTCGCGGCGGTCAAGATTTTGACATACTGTATGGAGAATGTGGCAACGATATTCTCAGCGGCAATCAAGGCAATGACTACGCCTATGGAGGCACAGGAAATGATTTTGTTAGAGGCGGTCAAGGCACCGACAATTTAGTAGGAGACAGCGGCAACGATACTCTAATCGGTGATGCTGGCATTGACAAACTTTGGGGAGGAGAAGGCGCAGATTTGTTTGTCCTCCGCAGAGAAGCAGGAGCAACTTCGCGTGAAATTGGTTCCGATCAACCGCGTCCTGCTGGCACTTTTACTGTAGATGAAGCGCCTGCCGATTTTATTCTCGACTACAATCCATCTCAAGGAGATGTCATTGGATTGGCCGGAGGATTGACGCGAAATGATATTGTTTTGACCGAAAAGTTTTTAACAATTGGTGATGCCAGAGATTACGACAGCAGCGGCCCTTTTCCTCCCGGCATTCCTCGCACTGCTGATTTTAGAGTCGTGAATACTAAGGCGACGGTGATTCGGGAAGCTAGTACCGGCAATATCTTGGGTTTGGTGAGGGATGTTTCGCCGGCTCAACTTCAGTTTACCTCTGTGTCTGATAGTACGATCGCCCTTGGGTAATCCTCCTAAGTTTGATCGTTCGGACTTCAGTCCTTAGAGAGGACTAAAGTCCGAACGATCAAACCATTTGTCTAATTTTCCAATAATCAAGCACAAAGAAGCTCAGATGTTAGAAACAAATATCGGACAACTTCAAGCATCAACTCAAAACCTCGATCCAATTATTCCCGATCGCCCCAACATCAGATTAGTAACTGCGCCGTTCAATCCCGGTAGCGACCCCAACTTTTTTTACCTGACTCCCAATGATGATGTTGTCCAATTAGCCAAAGGACTTTTATCGAATACTCCCGGCGGATTACTAGCATTAGCAGGCAACGATTTTGTGAGAGGTTCCGAAGATGCAGAAGTAATCAATGGCAATGCTGGCTCGGATGTTTTAATCGGAGGTTTCGGTAATGATACTCTTTGGGGCGGTCAAGATTCTGACATTCTTTACGGAGAACAGGGCAACGACTCAATCAATGGCAATCAAGGTGCTGATGTAGTTTATGGAGGCACTGGGAATGACTTTATTCGGGGGGGTCAAGGGAATGATGCTTTAGTCGGAGACAGTGGAGACGATATTCTGGTTGGTGATGCTGGAGTCGATCGACTTTGGGGAGGAGAAGGCGCAGATTTGTTTGTCCTCCGCAAAGAAGCAGGAGCAACATCGCGGGAATTTGGTTCGGATCGACCCCGTCCCATCGGAACTTTTCCCTCTTCTCTAGACGAAGTACCAGCAGATTTTATTCTCGATTACAATCCAGCCCAAGGAGATGTAATTGGACTGGCAGAAGGGCTGACTCGAAATGATATTGTTTTGAGTGAAAAGTTTATCACAATTGGTGAGGCCAGACTGTACGATAGTAATGGCCCGATTCGTCCGGGAACCCCTCAAACTCTTGAGTTTAGAAGTTTAGACACGAAGGCGACGGTGATTCGGGAAGCGAGCACTGGCAATATTTTGGGTTTGGTGAAAGAAGTTTCGCCGAGTCAACTTCGGTTTAATCTTGTGGGTCTCGATGTGAGAACCTTTGGATAGGATTTGTGAAAAAACCCGGTTTCTTAGATGACTCGCGAGGGGCCAGAAACCGGGTTTTTACGAAAATTGTGGGTGACAGCGCAGAAACTCAAAAAAAACCGGTTTCTTAGATGACGCGCGAGGGGCCAGAAATTCTCACAAAGTCAAAATCAAAAATACTTCCACTTGATTATCAAAGGAGATATAATAGGAATAAGTAAGTGAGTTATCAATCTATTATGTCTGCCAAAGATATTTTTCATGAAGTTGTCAAAACAGCTTTACAAAAGGACGGCTGGCGCATCACCCACGATCCGTTTCAAATTAGTGTGGGTGGTGTAGATATGTCGATCGACCTGGGTGCCGAAAAGCTGATTGCGGCAGAACGGCAAGGCGATAAAATTGCTGTTGAGGTGAAAAGTTTTTTGGCAAAGTCGTCACCCATCTCGGAATTCCATAGAGCCTTGGGGCAGTTCATAAATTATCGAGCAGCACTGAAGCAAAAAGAAGGCGATCGCACCTTGTATTTAGCTGTACCGTTAATAACTTATGAAGAATTTTTTCAACTGGAGTTTCCGAAAGCAAGGGTTGAAGAAAATGAGCTTAAAATAATAGTCTATGATATAGCAAGTGAGGCAATTGTAAAATGGAGAAATTAATAAAATATCGACAAATTGTGCAGCAAATGTTACAGGAGTATGGCAAGCGCAAGCCGGCTCACGGAGATATTGAAGTCGAGACAATTTTTGATACAGAACGAGATCACTACCAAGTCTTCCTGGTGGGTTGGGATGACCAAAAGAGAGTACATCACTGTAGCATTCACATTGATATTAAGCGCGGGAAAATTTGGCTTCAGTGGAATGCGACTGAAGATGATATTGCTGAGGATTTAGTAATAGCAGGAGTTCCCAAGGAGGATATAGTTTGGGGATTTCAGCCGCCTTTGATGCGGAAATATACGGGTTATGCAGTGGAATAGAGAGTAAATCGGCGAGAAAACCCGGTTTCTTAGATGCTCGCGAGGGGCAGAAACCGGGTTTTTACGAAAATTGTTGGTGACAGCGCAGAAACTCAAAAAAACCCGGTTTCTTAGATTCCTCGCGAGTGCCCAGAAACCGGGTTTTTACGAAAATTGTTGGTGACAGCGCAGAAACTCAAAAAAACCCGGTTTCTTCGATTGCGGGTGGGCAGAAACTGGGTTTTTATGGACTCGTATCGAGAGGCTTTTTAAGTTTCAGCTTAACATTGGTTCCTTTTTTCAGGACAACTTCACCACCAGGACTAGACAAGACATAAGCCGCTGCTGCTCCACCTCCAGCTACAGCACCCTGCTTGAAGTTCGCTTTATCACCAAGGAATTTACCGGCCACTGCTCCAGCTAAAATAATGCCAGCATTCTGAACAAACTTGCCTTTGGTTTTGGTTTCTACCTGAGTATTTACTAAGGTAACATCAAGGGGAGCGGCTGCACCATTTGCGAGTTTAATGTCATCAAAAACTAGATGCAAACTCGCTTTTTTGCCTTTAGCTGCTTTGACAACATCTTCCAGATGTCCCTGAATCACGGCATCTTTAAGAGTTTTATTGCCTCCTTTGACTCGCAGAGTAAAACGATCGTTGTTGCGGTTTTTACCCGTGGATAAATCTTGTTGGAGAATCGTATCAAAACTGGTTCCAGCAGGGATGGCGGCTGCCTGATTTTTCAGCTTACCGGAAGTAGCGCTGCTTTGGTCGGCCGGAGCAGAAGTTTTGCCGATCGGCTCGCTTGACTGCTGACAAGCAACAGTGTTACTGAGTAATACAGCACCCAGTAGTAAGGACATTAACTTTTTCATCGTTGGTGTCTCCGATTCAATAGGCTATCAGAATCAGATTAGCCTAAAAGCCAACGCTACCATGAAGCAAGCAATATTTTACTGCATTTTCGGGCGATCGCCCACCATACATCACTACTTATTTTTGACCACTAAATACTTCTATCCTATGTGCAGCAGAGTATTTAGACTGCGTAACTACCGCAGCAGGAGGCTAAGTTCCGTTTAAGATTGCCAAAAATCAGCCACATCATATCCCATTTCGCCGAGCATTCGCCGCAGCAGAGGCAAACTCAAACCAATCACATTGGTGTGACAGCCTTCGATTTTTTCCACAAAAAAGCCGCCTTTGCCTTCGAGTGCAAAACAGCCAGCACAGGCGAGAGGTTCTCCCGTAGCAACGTAAGCCGCAACTTGACGCGAGGTAACTTCCGCAAAATAAACTTTTGTAACTTGACAGCGAATGAGCGATCGATCCATTGCCTCATCAAAGTTATCAAATCTCGTATCAATTAAAGCATGACCCGTATAAAGTTCGCCAACTTTACCGCGCATTTTTTGCCAGCGCGAGATTGCTTCGTCGGCATCCTTGGGTTTGCCGTGAATTTCACCATCAATGACCAAAATTGAATCGCATCCCAATACCAAACACGATTTGGGATTGGGGATTTGCGGGTGAGAATTAGCCAGCAAAAAACTAGCTACAGCGTCAGCTTTTCCCTCTGCTAAAACCTGCACTAATTTAGTAGCATCCCTCATTTTTATTTGCCCTTCATCAAAGTCGCTGGGGCAAATCACAGCTTGAATGCCTGCATTGCTTAGCAGGCTGCGGCGCGCCGGGGAAGCTGAAGCTAATACAAAAGTTGGAATCTTCATAAGTAATAAGTTATTTGTTACTTGTTATTAGTTATTTGTTACTTGTTATTAGTTATTTGCTGTGGTTGGTTGTTAGTTGTCATTTGTCCTATGTTTCTTGTTAGTTCTTGGTTCTCAAACCAATAGCCAACAACCAACAACCAATAACCAACAACCAACAACCAGCAACCAACAACCAGCAACCAACAACCAACAACCAATAACTAATAACTAATAAACAGAAAAAGATTTAACAACTTTCTCAAAAGCTTCTTTGACTTTCGGCCAGCGTTCTTCGGTAGTGGAAACGTTCAGGGTAAATAGTTTGCCGCGGCTGACTGCTACGCTGGCTAAGTTGTGCCGTTGTTGGTTTGGGAGTTTGACGGCGTATTCTAAAATGTAATAGTTTTTCGATCGCGATTCGCGACTTCCTGCATTGACTAATTCAGCTTCGCGGCCGGAATCAACAGGAGCGATGGCACTTTTGCTAAGCTTGTATCCGACATCCGTTGGCGTGCCCAAATCTGCGAGAGTTTTGTTCCCAACCACTGGACTGATGACCACGCTGACATTCTCGGTTTGTTGAATTAAATCGCGGAACACCACATCGGGCCCGTCAGAAACTGCGATCGGCAACCAGCCGTTAGGATAAAGAAATTGATAGCCGTCGCCAGTATCAACGTAGCTTTTGAGTCCGGTAGCTACAGAGACACAACCGGTCAAGCTGAGAGAGAAAACCACCAGAAGTATTGCTGCAATTCGTTTGAGCATTATTTTTACAAGTACCGTAACACTAAAATATTTAATTTAAATTGTCTCATCAAACCTTGCAAAAATAGTTAAGCTATGGATCGCCAATTGTGTATTGCTGGCAAGCCATAGCCGTACAGTTTAATTTTAAACAAAGTTATTACAGGTTAGTTAGCCAGCTAATCAGTCCGTGCTTGGTAGAAACTTCTAAAGCCAAGAGAGAAACAAAACCAATCATGGCAAGGCGGCCGTTCAAGCGTTCTGCGTAGGGTGTAAAGCCTGTGCGGGCTTCATCGTCAATGTATACTTTGGGCTCGATCGCAAAATTGTTCATTTTACCGTCGTTGTCAAGTAGTAAGCCTCTGTCAGCCATGTCAGTGTCCTAAGTTGTTTTTGGTGTAATGTAAACTAATGTAACAGACTTATGAAGAGATGTAAAGGATTATGAGTTTTTTTTTCAAAGTCGCGACTCAGATACCAGTTTTCCCCAAAAATCCAACGGGCTGACAAGCTCGAAACCCCTATAGAATAAGTAATTCCCAACCTAAAATCTCAAATCTTAAATTTCAAATGGTATGACTCTAGGCAGTAGACTCATGCTCCCGGAGGGGGGAGGATAGAGTTGACAGGTGCAAAAGTCGATGGTGTGGCAAATCCCAGTCTGGGTTTGACGAAAATAGTGGAAGAATGGAGGAAAAATTTATGCGGGCCAGTCTGGAAATGCGGTGGTTTTATAGCGGTGCGCTGCCAAAACCGATCGGGCAATGGTTTGGAAGCGAGAGTCTGGGCGGGTATCTATCCCCGCCTGAAGAGCGAGAAGATTTATATTTGCTGATACCTAGTTGCGACTACTTGGGAGTAAAACTGCGCGGGAAAAATTTACAGGTAAAGTGGCGGCAGGAAGAATTGGGGGTGATGCACTTCGGCAACCGCTGGGAAGGTAAAGCCGAGAAATGGCTGAAGTGGATATGTGCCGACACGATGGCGCCACTACCGGCGGATATGATGGCAACTGGAAAGTGGGTAAAGGTGAAAAAAAAGCGAGCCCAGCGTCTTTACCAAGTTTCTGCCCCGGGCGTGCTCATGTCTGTGCCTGTCGAAGCCCCAATTCCCCAAGGCTGTATTGTAGAAATTACTCAGTTAAATGTTAACGGCACTGCGTCGTGGACTTTGGGATTTGAAGCGTTTGGCAGCGAAAGTTTTTTGGCCGAAAGCCTGCAAACAGTAGCTAATTGGACTAGCAAGAGTTATCAGGCGCAAAAGTTGAAAGCTGAGGATTCTTCTGGTTATCCGATTTGGCTGGCTGGTAATTGACACTCCCCGTGAAGACAGCAGCGGGGATTCTTTGTTCATAGACTCAACTTGCTCAAACAGGATTTCTCCAGCTTCCAGTAGAGGTCGAATTTCCCAAAGCGTTCGGGTCTAAGACCCAAGTTCCGGTATGCCCTACCGTACTCAAGGCTAATTTCAGAATATTAATCGCGGCATTCCAGTCCCTGTCCATAACAAATCCACATTCACAAGCGTGGGTTCTTACGGATAGGGATTTTTTGACGATTGCGCCACAATTAGAACATTTCTGTGAAGTATAAGCAGGATTAACGGCAACCGTTACCCGACCAAACTTTACACCAAAATATTCCAACCACTTTCTGAATTGATACCAACCAGCATCATTAATCGACTTAGCGAGACAGTGATTTTTTACTAGGTTCTTAATCCTCAAATCGACCTAGGCTACCAAATCGTTAGATTGGATTACGCAACGCGCCAGTCTCTTGGCGTGTTCTTCACGTTGCCTGCTTATTTTGAGGTGCGATCGCCCTAATCGATTAATTGCTTTCTTGCGGTTGGCAGAGCCTTTCTTTTTGCGAGAAACACGGCGCTGTCGAAACTTCAACCGTTTCTCGCTGATTCGATAAAACTTGGGATTCGGTTCGGTATGACCGTCAGAGTCTGTATAAAACTCTTTGAGCCCTACGTCCAATCCAACTGTCTTACCTGCTGGCGCTGTATTCACATTGTTGTCGGCACTGATTGCAAACTGAACGTAGTAACCGTCAGCGCGACGTATTAATCTAACCCGTTTTATCCGATCGATCTGGTAGAAGTTTAGATCCCACGTCCCTTTTAGTTTGAGCTTGCCAATTCCCTTTTTATCGGTGAACGTGATTTGTTTACGAGTTTCCGAAAGTTTCCAACCGCTGACTTTGTACTCAACAGACCGACTGTTTTTCTTGAAAGTCGGATAACCTTTCTTTCCGGGAACGGCTTTCTTGCAGTTGTCGTAAAACCGAGCAATCGCAGAATAAGCCCTTTCCACAGAAGCTTGGCAAGCACTAGAATTCAAATCTTTGACAAAGGCAAACTCTTCTCTGAGCTCCGTGCTGTGACGGTACAATTCTTTCTGTCCCACTCCTCGGTTGTCGATCCAGAAACGGACGCACTTATTGCGAACGAACTGAGTAGTTTTGATTGCCTCGTCTATTGCTGCGTACTGATTTGGTTTTCCTTTAGCCTTGAATTCTAGGACAAACATTTTACGTGGGAAGCCACTACGTTACAATTCTAACACAAAGCCGTCCTAAAAAAACGGGGCTTTAAACCCAAGTTTTTGGTAAGGAGAGGGAGAGGGGGAGAGAATTTGAAACTTTTCTTGAAAGCTCTTTTTCTGAATCTGTGGAATAGCGATTCAGATACTTCCAGCATGGATATGTTGAAAAGTCAACCGGATTCCCTTCTCTGGCATTCTCCATTCTGCGATTCTATCCCTCTCGATTCTCTCATTCTCCTACTCAGACATATTAGCCAGTCGATCGCCACTTCTAAGAATTTGACAAGCCAAAATCGCTGCCCCAAACCCATTATCAATATTAACGACACCCACACCAGCCGCACAAGAATTGAGCATAGTTAAAAGAGGAGCAATCCCCCCAAAACTCGCGCCGTAACCCACACTCGTCGGCACAGCAATCACCGGACAATCCGCCAAACCCGCAACCACACTCGCCAAGGCACCTTCCATACCAGCAACCGCAATCAACACATCAGCATCATCAATCACGTGCCGGTTGCTCAGCAAGCGGTGAATGCCGGCAACTCCCACATCCCACAAACGCCGCACCCCAAAACCGCAAAGTTCCGCAGTCACAGCCGCTTCTTCCGCCACAGGCAAATCCGCTGTTCCGGCACTGATAATAGTCACAGTACCCGGACGCTGGGGAGTTGGGGATTTCTCAGAAATTGCACAAATTCTGGCTTTTTGGTAGTAGCACAAGTCGGGTATTTTTTGTTGCAATTTCTCAAAAACCTCTGGTTCAATTCGCGTCGCCATCACCGCAGGATTTCGTCCCCGCATCGCCCCGATAATCTCAACAATTTGGTCTGGTGTTTTTCCCGGGCCCCAGATAACTTCAGGAAAACCGGTTCTTAAGGTGCGGTGGTGGTCAATTTTGGCAAAATCGCCGACTTGTTCAAAGTCAAAATGCTTTAATTTGTCCAAAGCTGCGATCGGGCTAACATCGCCGGCCGCAACAGATTCGAGTAACTTCTGTAAAATTTCAGGTTCCATGAACTAATGATATCTTCTGGGTTCAAACAACAACACTTAAGATGGGTTCGTAGTAAGGACTTCAGTCCTTCTTTCTGAGGACTAAAGTCCTCATTACTTAAGATTGGTTCGTAGTGAGGACTTCAGTCCTTCTTTCTGAGGACTAAAGTCCTCATTACTTTAAGATGGGTTCGTAGTAAGGACTTCAGTCCTTCTTTCTGACGACTAAAGTCCTCATTACTTAAGATGGGTTCGTAGTGAGGACTTTAGTCCTTCTTTCTGAGGACTAAAGTCCTCACTACGAACCAATAATGACTATTCAGTAATCTTCAGTTCGTACAAATTCCAGAAAGCACCGCCGAGGGCACTATAGCGAATTCCCGAAATGCGATCGCGCACCGCCTCAAAAGTCAGCGGATTCACCATGTAAATAAAAGGCACTTGTTCCGCTATAATCCGCTGAGTCTCCCCATACAGTTCCTTGCGCTTCGCCTCATCCAGCTCCTGGGACGCCTTCACATACAAGTCATCAATTTTCTGCTCCCAGTCGTAGACTTCCCAACCCTTAATCGGCGGTTCTCCGGCTTGCGGGCCCTGGTTGAAACTGTGCAAAGTCCCCTTGACAGACCAAATATTGTAGCCGCTGTGCGGTTCAGTACCTCCAGTAAAACCGCCAAGGTAAGTATCCCAATTTTTAGTCAGGCGCAGCTTTTCCACATAAGTATTAAAACTCAGGAACTGCGTATCAACTTCCATCCCCAGCTTACCCAAATCTTGCTTAATTTGCGTTCCCATTTGCTCCCGCACTTTTTTGCCGGCGGCCATCAACAAAGTAAACCGCACTTTGTTGCCCTCAGCATCCAACAATTCGCCGTTACTATTATACTTGAATCCTGCACTTAACAGTAACTCTTTCGATTTTTGCGGGTCGTAATTGTAAGTTTTCAATCCCTGTTCTGGAGACAAGTAGAACGGACTTTGTGCCGGAATTGGGGAATGCAGCGGCGCGCCAAGTCCGCGATAGATATTGTTAGTCATGCTGTCGCGGTTGATGCCGTAGGCGATCGCCTGCCGAAACTCCTTAATCGCGAACCAGCGAGACTTAACCGGGTCTACAAACGGCTGATTTTGAGCGTTACGCCCCTTATTCAGATTGAAACCCATAAACACGCTGCCAGTGTCCGGGCCGCCGTTGAATATCGTATATTTGCCGCGTTTTTCCTCCCGTTTCAGCAGCGGAAACACCTCCGGCTGCACGTCCAGAGTATCCAAATCGCCCGATCGAAAATTCAGCAGTTGATTGTCAGTATTTTCGATAATTTGCCAGACTATTTGCTGGATGTAAGGCTGACTGTTACCCTCTGTATCTTTGCGCCAAAAATATGGATTTCGTTCCAAAACAACGCGCTGGTTGGGAGTATAGCTCAGCATTCGGTATTGGCCGTTACCGACAATTTTTTTAGGGTCAGTATCCGTACCCCAAGCAGACAGGAATTTAGGCTTGCCGTCAGCTTCTGTCTGGGTGGCAGCTTCCCGCAAGATATGAGCTGGTAAAATTGGTATTCCCCCAGCAAATCTAATAAAAGGAGCAAAAGGTTCTGGCACTGAAAATTCAATGCGGCGGCTGTCAATTTTTTTGAGTTTGGGCAATTGACGGCTGATGCCAACTCTCAGAGTATCTTTCAAGCCGCTAGGAATTTTTTCATTGAAATAAATCTTTTCATAGCTGAAGATAATATCATCAGTTGTCATCGGTTCGCCGTCCGACCATTTCAATCCTTCTCGCAGGGTGAAGACAATCTTTTTGCCATCTTTAGAAACTTCCCAGGATTCAGCTAAACCGGGTTCTAGCTTCGATGTCACCCCGTTTTCATTGAGCAATCCCTCGTACATATAGCCAAACACGCTGTATGCAGACTGATTTAGCGGATAGTTAAACGTGGCGGGGCCGCTGGGGGTGGGAACGACGAGTCTGTTTGCTAATTGCGATCGGGCTGGAGTGCACGCAGACAGAGTTATCGCGGCAATTACCGCCAGTAAAATCAAGAGCGATCGTAGTTTTGAATATAACATCGTAGAATTTTTCATAGCTTTTAAATATACCATTTCCGTCCAACTACGACTGAGATTGCAACCACCCTAGAAAGTCTTCAGTACGCGAAAAATACTTGGTTATCCCTACTTCCCGCAAAGCATCTTGAACTGATGGCAGACCAAATTCCTTTGTATTATTGCTCAAAAATACCTTAACTTGATTAGGTTGTAAGTGTGCATGGTTCAAAATGCAGTTGAGAATTAAATTGTCTGTCGGGTCTTCTTCAATAAAAATTGAATCCAAATTTTCTCGAAGTATTTGCGCTGTTAATTGGATCATTTCTACCTTGGCAACCAACAAATCAAGAGCATTAAAAAGACGTGCATTAATATCATTGAGCAGCCCCTCATTCTCGGTAAGGGCTTCCTCTAAGTGGAAGACAAGAGACTGGGCAGATGCTGAAGTTTTATCTCGCTTTAGCTGACTGATTTGTTTTTGCATTTCACCGAAAAAACGGTTGCGTCGCTTGATCTCGTCTTCTAAAGCTGATAGTGCTTCCATGCAGCAAATATCTGGTATTGCTATGTTGACTGATGTCGGTACACTTAACAACAAGTTGTTAGCATCAGGGTCGCGTCCTGTAGCAATGCTCATCAAAAAGTTAGTCTCGATATATAAAATTGCCACCAATTTCTACTCCTGATTTTGTAGTTCCACCTGCTAGCAGTGGCAGCAAACCGATTTGTTCTATCTGTTCTGACGCAGTTGGAATCTCAGACTTCCAATTATAAGCTAAGTCGCGCAGCCATGCTTCAATCAATCTTGTTAGGTATCGCTTAAATATCCGCTTGTTGTGAAATTCCGGCTCATAATTGCGAAGTATCTCACCAGTGTTTAGAGAACAAACAGGTTCAGATAAATTTACTCCGTCCCATTTGAAAATCTGAATTTGTTCGGTGTCAACAAACATAGCATAGGGAATTATGGTGCGCTGCTCCGACATCTTGGCTAACACAGCTTTCATCCAAGATATCATGTAGTCAGCAATCTTTTGCTTGGCTGCTGGTTCTTGAGCTTGAATAATTTTAACCTCGATTAGCACGACTATGCGATCGTCCTTATCCAACGCGATGACATCCGCGTCTACAGGAAATTGTAATTCCCAGGTATCAGTGTCCATGATTTCAGGCTTCCTAGCGATTTTGGATTAAAGAATTGACTCCACCATCAATTAGGGATTGTAGAGTTCTATTTTTTGCCCAGCAAAACTACAGCATAGGCTGCAATTCCTTCCTCTCTCCCCACGGGCCCTAACTTTTCGTTAGTAGTAGCTTTGATGGCAACTTGGTCTGGTTTTAATTGTAGGACAGCAGAAAGGCGATCGCACATTTGCTTAATATGCGGTTTCAGCTTTGGACGTTCGGCCACAACCACCGAGTCAATATTGCCAATTTCCCAGCCTTTATCTAATATTAACTGATTGACTTGTGCCAGCAACACGAGACTGTCTGCACCTTTCCATTTTGGGTCAGTTGGCGGGAAATAGAGGCCGATATCTCCCAAACACAGAGCTCCCAGCATCGCGTCCATAATCGCGTGGGTGAGTACGTCTGCATCGCTGTGTCCTAATAAGCCTAATTCGTGGGGAATGTGGACGCCACCGAGGATTAGAGGGCGTTCTGGAACTAAGCAGTGAATGTCGTAACCGTTACCGATGCGGATGTTCATATAAAAAAGTAGATGTTTGTCAAATGCAGACAGCAGACAATTATTTCACAGTCTGCGTGGAGATGAGTAAGTTTTTTGGGCGATCGACCTTTTTTATTTTTCGGCAGATATTGGAGAAATGCGATCGGCTGTTAAAATTACTACTTTCCCATCTTGCCAAACAGCAATAGATTCACCTAATTTACGGTGTCTTTCTATAGCTGCTGCCACGGCCGCTTTAACTCCAGCATCAATTTTTTTGTGTAAAGCAATCATTTCTTGTTCGTTCATCTTAATTCCTCACTAATTTGATTCCAAATCCCACTGTTATGAATGATGGGTTGTTGCCGATTAATTATCTGTTCAGCGACCAACATTGGATAATTTTCTGAGCTATCGTAGACCATCCACCCATCACATAATGGTAAATACAAAGATAGCAGATTTTTTCTGCCTCTGTCATAGCGGCGGCGGATGACATCTTCTGGGATAGAATGACCGCCGCTAGCTACTCGTCGGGCTACTCTTGCTACGGCCAGTTCGGGCGATCGCAACCAAAAGTAAATTAGGTTAATTGTATAATTTTTAGTTTAACAACTTCCAAGAAAAGTCGCAGGTTTGTAGTG
>NZ_JAHREU010000018.1:0-73648 GCF_020883145.1 Microcoleus sp. CAWBG27 | reverse complement strand
AGGACTTCAGTCCGCAAAATCCAGGTTTGTAGTGAGGACTTCAGTCCGCAAAATCCAGGTTTGTAGTGAGGACTTCAGTCCGCAAAATCCAGGTTTGTAGTGAGGACTTCAGTCCGCAAAATCCAGGTTTGTAGTGAGGACTTCAGTCCGCAAAATCCAGGCTTGTACGAATTGACTATTTGCTCGTGAAATCCTAACAAATATCAACCAAAAGAGCGATCGCCCAAAACACCAAAAAATTGCCAAACTAAAACGCTAGCTGAGCCCTGGGTCGTCAAGCAACCCGAATCAAATCCGGATAAGCACCCAACAAATCATCGCCCGTCAAACTATCGGTTTCCTGCTGCGGACTCCAAATCACCTCTAAAACCAGTAGATTCTGGGCAGGAGTCGCCGCCGATTTTTCTAACACTGCTTTCAACTTCGCAACATCGCGAATGTCTCCAAACAGAGGTCGGCTATCCTCTGTTCCTATCAAAAACGTGACTGCAATATACTCTCCAGGCTCTTCGTCGCCAGCACTAACAGACTGTCTGTGACGGATATCGCCATTCACCATACTCAAAGTTTCCACACTTAATTTGCTGCGTTCTTGGATGGAAATTTGATTGAATATTTGCGTTGCTTTTTCTCGACTTTCGACTATCTGAGAATTCGCACAAACGTGAGTCCAATTTTCCAGATTCCTCAACACAATCAAGACAGATTCTTGCAAAAACTCCGCACGTTGACTCGCATTTGTTGTATCATAATTTAACGTCAATTCAGTTAACTGACTTGGGACTTCGCGAGCTTCTGCTAACATGGCAATTTGCAACTTAGTGACCGCAAAAATGTGTTTTTTAGATTTTTTCGCAGGGTCTTGTCGGTAATAGTAAATACAGTAAGCAATTAACGCAACACAACCTACAGCAACAAACAGCCAAAACACGACAAATTTCCAATCATCATCAGATTCCGAACTCGGAGGGCTATTCGAGTTATTATCAGTGGTAATTGGTGCTGGTGCATTGACGGCTGGTTGTTGCTCTGAACCGATATTTTGCTGACTGTTATCGAGAGTCTCTGAAGATGGCGAACTGGTATCGCTGTCGCCCGAATTATTGTCAGTGGTAACTGGTGCTGGATTACTTGCGGGCTGTTGGTTGGAACCTGTATTTTGTTGACCGTTACCGGAATTGTAAGGAACTATATAACTCGGCCCTGAATTATAGGTGCGCTGCTGGATAATTACAGTTCTGTTATTGCTAGATTGTGGCGGAATCGGAGGGTTAGGTGCGGCGACAGGTGCAGGTGCGGCGGGCTTGTCAAAAGAGCCGCTGCGAACTCTTCCCCCAGTGTTGCCGCTGTTGCTGGGGCGGCTGGGACTGGAACTAGCAGCACTATTCGATCGGCTGTTACTGGAAGTAGAAGAAGTAGAAGAAGTAGAAGAACTAGAACGGCTGGAACTGGAAGAAGAACTGGAAGAAGAACTAGAAGAACTCGATCGCCCGCCACTACTTCCTCCACTGCTGCCACCGCTGCTTCTGGCCAAAGCTTCCTGGTTAATATTTAACCATTTGCCACCGCTGCTGGGAGTTAAATTTAGAGTAACTTCACCCGCGAGGAAAAAGGCGATCGCCCAACAGCACAAAAGTTGATTTTTCAGCATAAATTCTCTGGGAAAAAATCAGAAGTGTTAAATCAAAAATGTCAACAGCCCACAGCCCACAGCCTACAGTTAATTAATCCGCTAGCAAATCCGGGCGGCGCGATCGAGTTCTTTCAATTTGCTGTTCTTTGCGCCAGCGAGCAATTTCTGCGTGATTACCAGATAGCAACACGTCGGGCACCTTCAATCCCCGAAAATCGGCCGGCCGAGTGTACTGCGGATAGTCCAAAAGTCCGTCTTCAAAACTCTCAAATTTCAGCGAATCTTCCTTCGCCACAGTTCCCCGCAACAATCGCAAAACCCCATTAATCAAAGCCAAGGCCGGAATTTCGCCCCCGGTGAGCACAAAATCGCCTAGAGACACCTCGCGAGTTACCAAGTGCAGCACTCGATCGTCCACACCCTCATAATGACCGCAAATCAACACCAACTGATCGCGCCCGGTGGCGAACTCCCGAAACATCGGCTGCTGCATCGGTTCGCCCTGGGGAGTCAGCAAAATCACCTCCCGCCTCGGCAAAACCGGTAGCGATTCCACCGCAGCAAAAATTGGTTCCGGCTTCATCAGCATCCCCACTCCGCCCCCGTAAGGTTCGTCATCGACTCGCTGGTGCTTGTCTGTGGTAAAATGGCGGGGATTGACAAAATTTACCTCAGCAATATTTTTAGCTAAGGCTTTGCCCATGAGTCCCGACGCTAGGGGAGCCAGGAAAAATTCTGGAAACAGGGTAACAACGTCAAATCGCACAATTATTGGAATTTATTGATACATCACCTCTAGTTTGACCCGGAGAGGCCGATCGGTTTTCAGTAATTGCTTTATTCTTTATAATTTCTTATAATTTCTGAGAATTTTTGCCACTTAAATTCTCTTCCTTTGTCCGCGAGCCGATTTTGTACAACAATCATCTGTTCTCAGGACGGTGACTTTTGTAAAATCGCCCTTAAACAACTGCGCGATCGCGCGATGGCACCTTACTCGCACCAAAAAATATTTACTCTTAAAAAGCCCCATTGTACTCACAGGCACGGCAAAATTTAATTTCACATCTCACAGAGGAAGACACACCATGCAGCAGTTGACATCTCAAGCCCTAGAACACAATCTTTCCCAGCGCACGAAAACCTCGATTATGGTCATCGGAGGAGCCGAAGACAAGGTTCACGGGCGAGAGATTCTGAATACCTTTTTTTGCCGTGCTGGGGGTACAAACGCTCGGCTGGCGATCGTTCCCTGCGCTTCCCGAGATCCCGAAGGAATTAGCAACCGCTATCGCACCATATTTGACGAAATGGGCGTGAGCGCCGTCAAAGTCATTGACATCCGCGAACGCGAACAAGGCGAAAACCCCGTCTGGAAAGATTACTTGGAAGACTGTACGGGCGTATTCATCACAGGTGGCGACCAACTGCGGCTCTGCGGGCTGCTGGCGGACACTCCGCTGATGGAAAAAATTCGCGAATATACTCTGGAAGGGAAGATTACCCTCGCCGGTACCAGTGCGGGTGCTGCGGTGATGGGATATCACATGATTGCAGGTGGCGGAAGCGGCGCGTCACCCAACCGCTCTTTGGTAGACATGGCAAATGGACTTAACATTATTCCCGATATCATCGTAGACCAGCATTTTCACAACCGCAACCGCATGGCTCGCTTGTTGTCGGCTGTTGCTTGCCATCCCGATCGCATCGCTATTGGTATTGACGAAGATACCTGCGCTTTGTTTGAGGGAGACGATACTATGAAGGTTCTAGGTAAAGGCACGGTGACTATTGTTGATTCTAGGGATAATTTTTATACCAACGAGGCAATGGTAGCAGCGACTGAACCCTTAAGTCTGTTCAATATGCGCTTGCACGTCTTGTGTCACGGAGATTGCTACAATATGCCCCTAGGCAAACCAATGCCATCGGCAGCCTGTTCCGAGTCTGGCTGGCCTTTGGAATGCCGCACAGCAAACTAACGCAGAATATCAGAGTCATCGATCGGGCAGAAAGTATGCGGCATTTGGGCCCAATCAAAGATACAACAGAAGGATGTATTCCAAAGCAGCGACGGGCTGACACCAGAAGGTAGAATCACAGTCTTATTCTACCTTCTGGCTTCTAGTTTCTGCCCTTGACCTGTACTTGTTTCTAGCCGATCGCTGGGGCATTAATTTTCTTTCGCTGGCTGCCTATAACTGGAAATTCAATGCAAAACTGTTCGCAGCGAACAGTCGATCGAGCAATCTAGCTCCAAATTGAATAAATGCTGCAATTACCTATAAGATTTAGCGACCCATACCCCTCTGAAAGTCATGAAAATACTTAAAATCCAGACGTTACGCGGCCCCAACTACTGGAGCATCAGACGCCACAAACTCGTCCTCATGCGTCTGGATTTAGAGGAGTTGGCAGATAAAACCACATCTGAAATTCCTGGCTTCTACGAAGGGTTGACCGCCACACTCCCGAGTTTGGACGACCATCACTGTTCGCCCGGCCATCAGGGAGGCTTCCTGCAACGGGTCAGAGAAGGCACAATGATGGGACACGTCATCGAACACGTAGCCCTAGAACTTCAGGAAATGGCAGGAATGCCGGTCGGGTTTGGTCGCACCCGCGAGACTGCTACCCCAGGCATTTACCAAGTAGTAATCGAGTATCAAAACGAACAAGCAGGTCGCTATGCCACCCGGGCGGGCGTGCGGATGTGCCAGAGCATTGCCGATACTGGAAGCTATCCAGCAGCGGAATTAGCCCAAGATTTGAGAGATCTCAGAGAGTTTGCTTTGTCGGCGGCCCTGGGCCCGAGTACCGAAACACTGATCAAGGAAGCAGAAGCGCGGGGCATTCCCTGGATACCTTTGAGCGCCCGGTTTATGATTCAGCTCGGTTACGGGGTGCACCAAAAGCGGATTCAGGCAACTCTCAGCAACCGCACGGGAGTTTTGGGGGTAGAACTAGCCTGCGATAAGGAAGGTACCAAAAATATCCTCGGGGCTGCTGGCGTACCGGTTCCCAGAGGGACGGTGATTAATTATTTAGACGAACTGGAAGGAGCAATAGAAGATGTGGGCGGTTATCCGATCGTCCTCAAACCGCTAGACGGCAACCACGGCCGCGGAATTACGATCGACATCAACTCCTGGGAAGTAGCAGAAGAAGCCTACGATTTAGCCAGCAATGCCTCAAAAACCAAGAGTGTGATTGTCGAGCGCTACTACACCGGGCGCGACCACAGAGTATTAGTAGTCAACGGACAAGTCGTAGCAGTCGCCGAACGAGTCCCCGCTAACGTTGTGGGAGATGGCAAGTCTACAGTAGAACAGCTCGTTGAAGAAGTAAACCGCGATCCGCAGCGGGGAGACGGACACGACAACGTGCTCACCCGAATTACGATCGACAAATTGACCCTCGATTTGCTGCAAAAACAAGGCTACGCGATGGACTCGGTATTGCCGGCCGGCGAAAGAGTATTCTTGCGCGCGACAGCAAACCTCAGTACCGGTGGCATTGCAGTCGATCGCACCGACGAAATTCACCCCGAAAACGTCTGGCTATTTTCCCGAGTCGCCAAAATCATCGGTTTAGACATCGCCGGCATTGACGTAGTAACAGACGATATTTCCGTACCGCTGCGCGATGTCAACGGCGTCATCGTCGAAGTCAACGCAGCACCCGGTTTCAGAATGCACGTCGCCCCGAGCCAGGGTTTGCCCCGCAACGTCGCCGGCGCAGTATTCGATATGCTGTTCCCCTCGCCTCAACCCACCCGAGTGCCGATTTTAGCGGTGACGGGAACCAACGGTAAAACTACAACCACTCGCCTGCTGGCCCACATCGTCAAGCAAACCGGTCAAATTACCGGCTACACGACTACCGACGGCACTTACATCGGCGAATATTTAGTCGAAAGCGGAGATAATACCGGGCCGCAAAGCGCTCATTTGATTTTGTCCGATCCCACCGTGGAAGTGGCGGTGCTGGAAACGGCTAGAGGCGGAATTTTGCGATCGGGCTTGGGCTTCGATCAGTGCGATGTCGGCGTCGTCTTGAACGTCGCGGCGGATCACTTGGGAATCGGCGACATCGACACCGTGGAACAATTAGCCAAACTCAAGAGCGTCCTCGTCGAGTCAGTAATGCCCAAAGGCTATGCAGTTTTGAATGCAGACGACCCGCTAGTATCACAGATGGCGCAGCGTGTCAAGGCTCAAATTGCATATTTTTCAATGAACCCAGACAACGAATTGGTTGCCAAACACACCGCTGCGGGCGGGCTGGCAGCAATTTACGAAAACGGCTATTTGTCGATCCTCAAAGGCGATTGGACGCTGAGAATTGAGCAGGCTGTGAACGTACCGCTGACGATGGGCGGGCGCGCGCCGTTTATGATTGCCAATGCTTTAGCGGCTTGTTTGGCGGCTTTTGCTCAGGGAGTGAAAATAGAAGATATTAGGACTGCTTTGTCAAGCTTCCAAGCATCGGTTGGCCAAACTCCCGGACGGATGAACCTGTTTAATTTGGGCAGCTATCACGCCTTGCTGGACTACGCCCACAACCCTCACAGCTACAAAGCTTTGGGCAGTTTCGTGCAGAATTGGGAAGGAATGCGGATCGGGGTAGTTTGTGCTCCTGGAGACAGACGAGATGAGGATTTTGTGACGTTGGGTAGACTTTCGGCCGAAATGTTCGATCGCATTATTGTCAAAGAAGATCTGGATCGGCGCGGGCGAGAACCCGGTGTTGTAGCCAAGTTCATTTGTCAGGGGATTGCAGAGGCAATTTCCGAACGAACAGCCGATCGATCTAAAGTTGAATACGAATTGATTCTCGACGAAACCATTGCGGTTAACAAGGCTTTAGACGAAGCACCGGCTGGCAGTTTGGTAGTGATTTTACCTGAAGGTGTCACAAAAGCTCTGAAGCTAATTGAGGCACGGAAACCGATTCAGGAATCTGTGGAAGTTCAAAATAGTTTAGTTAAATCGAAGTCACAGGAAAGTTTAAAACCGACTGCTGTGAATCAAGGCTAAATTCTGAAGTTTGATTTCATTATTAATAGGTTGGGTTTACTTATGTTAAACCCAACCTATTTTTTTTAAATTTAGAATTAGAGAATTTCATAATTTCCTTGTGAACTCGTTTCCGGTTGCATCGGAATGGTTTAACCGCAGAGAACACAGAGGACACAGAGGGAGAGAATAGAGAGATGAATACAGGACGATGCTACCAGATTTGATATGATTATTCCTATAAAACCAGCAGCAGGATTGAAACATGAATGAAGCCGATCGCACCAGAGTCGAAACATTCATCACGCGCTGGACAGGTTCTAGCGGCAATGAACGCGCAAACTACCAGTTATTTTTTGCGGAAATGTCCGATGCGCTGGGAGTCGATCGCCCAATGGATAAAGGTAGAATTCCCAACGATCCCTACTGCTTTGACAAAGATCTCAAAATCTTTCATCCCAGTGGCAAAGTAACTCCGGGGTTTGTGGATTTTTACAAAGCCGAACATTTTTTAATCGAAGCTAAACAGGGCGGAACGACAAGTAACAAGGGAACGGCAAAGCGGGGGACAAATACCTATTTGCGAGAGATGGAAAAAGCCTTTGTACAAGCAGTTGCTTATACGCGCAATCTCAGCAGCAAACCGCCGTTTTTGTTAACTTGCGACATTGGCGATCATTTTGAATTGTGGATGGGTTTTAGCGGCGATTATGGCGGCTATGGGGCGCGGCGAGAAATTGGATTAGCCGAGTTGCAAAAAGCTGATGTATTCGATTTGTTTGTCGATATATTTAGCAATCCGCAGCAGCGCAATCCAGAGAAGATTGCAGCGCGGGTGACGCGGGAAGTGGCGGCGGATTTGGCCGAGTTGGCGAAGCGGATGGAGGCGAATGTCGATCCGCAGCAAGTCGCCCAGTTTTTGATGCGCTGTATTTTCACCATGTTTGCTGAGGATGTGGGGTTACTGAAGGAACATCTGTTTACCCAGGCGCTGGAAACGCGATGGATTCTCAATCCAAAGATGTTTAAACCGGAGGTAGAGGCACTGTGGGTGGCGATGAATGAGGGGACAAGTTTTGGCTTTCACGGCCAACTGTTGCGGTTTAATGGCGGATTGTTTGCCGAATCCCAGGCGTTTGCGTTGACAAAGGCGCAGTTGGAAGTGTTGTTACAGGCGGCGAAGCGGGATTGGTGTAATGTGGAACCTGCGATTTTTGGGACTTTGTTGGAAAGGGCGCTGGATTCTAGGGAGAGGAGTAAGTTGGGGGCGCATTATACGCCGCGATCGTATGTGGAACGGTTGGTAAAGCCTGTGGTGATGGAACCTTTGGGCGATCGCTGGATTGCGGTACAAGCGGAGGTTAAACAGTTGCTGAACGCAGGGGAATCGGAACCGACTGCGAATCAAAGGAAAAAGGCGATCGCAGTTTTAGAGGCATTTCTGACGGAGTTACAACAGGTGAAGATTCTCGATCCGGCGTGCGGATCGGGGAATTTCTTGTACGTGACATTGGATTTGTTGAAGGGGTTGGAGTCGGAGGTGTTGCGGCGCTTGGAGGATGTTACCGGCGCGGCGCAGTTGCGGTTGGATATTGCCCAAGTTAATCCGAGTCAGTTTTTGGGAATTGAGATTAATCCGAGGGCGGCGGCGATCGCGGATTTGGTGATTTGGATTGGGTATTTGCAGTGGCATTTTCGGCGGTTTGGCGACATTCCGCCGATCGAGCCTGTGTTGCGGGAGTACAACAATATTGAATGCCGGGATGCGGTGTTGGCCTATGATGCGATCGAACCAGATGTTGATGCGGCGGGGAAAGTGCGAAGTCGTTGGGGCGGACGGATGATGAAAAGTCCGGTGACGGGAGAAGATATTCCCGATCCGACAAACCAAGTAACAATTTATCGGTATTTGAATGCAAGGGCGGCAGAATGGCCAGAGGCGGATTATATTGTGTCGAATCCGCCGTTTATTGGATCAAAAAGAATGCGTGAAATGTTAGGTGATACCTATGTAGATGCTTTACAAAAAGCCTGGTCTAATGTTCCTCAAGCTAGTGATTATGTCATGTGGTGGTGGAATCACTCTGCCGATCTGACTCGCAATGGAGCAGTGAAACGTTTTGGAATGATTACAACTAACACCATTAAGCAAACTTTTGTACGTCGTATTGTCGAAGAAAAGCTTAAATCCGATCCATCGATATCATTAATTTTTGCAGTTCCTGACCACCCTTGGGTTGATTCTAAAGATGGTGCAGCAGTTCGGATTGCTATGACCGCTGGGCAGCATGATAAATCTCTTGGGAAACTAATGAGCGTTATACAAGAATTTAGCGATTCTGATGAAACTGACGATTTAGTTTGTCAGACCACAACAAAAATAGGTGCAATCAATTCAGATTTATCTATTGGTACTGATCTAACTTTAACCAAATCTCTCAACTCCAATAAATCTCTTTGCTCGGTTGGAATGAAGACTATAGGATCTGCCTTTCAGGTCTCTAAAGATAAAGCAATTGAACTAGGGCTAGGAAGAGATGAAAACCTAAATGATTATATACGTCCTTATCTTAATGGGCGCGACATTGTTCAGAGTTCTAGAGGAATTTATGTAATAGATCTTTTTGGTGTATCTTTAGATAAACTGAAATTAGAATTTCCCAACTTATATCAATATCTTTTAGATTTTGCTAAGCCTGAGCGCGATCAAAATCGGAATAAAGTATTTAGGGAATTCTGGTGGGTTATCGGTCATCCAAGACCTCAATTTCGAGAATCAACTAATGGTTTACATCGATATATAGCGATTCCTGAAACTACAAAACATCAATCTTTTAGTTTTATTAAAAATGATATTTTACCTGATAGCACTTTAGTAACATTCGCCCTTGAAGATGCTTATTTCCTAGGAGTTCTTTCTAGTCGAGTTCATGTTACTTGGTCACTGGCAGCAGGTGGAAGATTGGGTGTTGGAAACGATCCGCGCTACAACAAAACCGTTTGCTTCGACCCCTTCCCCTTTCCCACTCCAACCGACCCCCAAAAACAAACCATCCGAGAACTCGGAGAACGCCTCGACAGCCACCGCAAACGAGTCCAAGCCACTCACCCCGAAGTCACCATCACCGGGATGTACAACCTCGTCGAAAAACTCCGCAAAGCCGAACCCCTCGACGACAAAGACAAAGCCTTCAACCAAAAAGCCCTAGTCTCCACACTCAAACAAATCCACGACGAACTCGATAGCGCCGTCTTTGTCGCCTATGGTTGGGAAGCAACCCTCACCGACGACCAAATCCTCGAAAACCTCGTCACCCTCAACGCCCAACGCGCCGAAGAAGAACGCAACGGACTCATTCGCTGGCTGCGTCCCGACTACCAAGCCCCCGGCGAAACCTACATCCAACCATCCCTTGCAGGTATCATAACCGAAACCGAAATCGCCGTCATTCCTACCGAACAACAACCTTTCCCCAAAACCCTGAAAGAGCAACTTTTCGCCATCCGCGACTTATTTCGCACCCAAAGCGGCGAATGGACAGTAGCCCAAGTTACCGCCCATTTCAAAGCAGCCAGCCGCAAACAAAAAGTGATTCTCGACTGTCTAGAAAGCCTGGAAGATTTGGGGATTTTGCTCAGTCATGCGGAAAATGGGATGATATTCTGGCATTTGGCGGAAGTTGGAAGCGATCGGTAAGTTTTGCTTTGTGATTGTTATCATAATTTTATCCAGCAAGAGGCGATCTAATGCTAGAAACCACAATCCTAGAAACCTTAGTCAAATTACCAGATTCCCTGAAACAGGAAGTGCTGCACTATGTAGAATTCTTAGCAGCAAAATATGCAAATAATGAGGTGGCCGTAAATCCTCCTCAAAAGAAACGTCTAGCAGGGATGATGAAAGGCACGTTTGTCTTACCCCTTGCTGATGATTTTGATGCACCATTAGAGGATTTCCAGGAGTATATGGAATGAGTGCATTGCTCCTCGATACTCACACTTTTATTTGGTTTTCAGAAAATGCTCCTAACCTATCAGTTGCATTGAAAGAGCAGATTGAATCCGCCGATAGAGTCTATTTGAGTATTGCCAGTCTTTGGGAAATTGCCATCAAAATCAGCATTGGTAAACTGACACTGCAAGCAGACTATGCAGACATCGAAGCTCAGTTACCTGCTGCTGGCATCTTGTTACTGCCAATTTCATTTGCGGATACTGTACGGGTTCGCAACCTACCATTCCATCATCGCGATCCATTCGATCGCATTTTAATTGCCCAATCCATTAATCATTCTTTAGTTTTAGTCAGCCGTGATGAAATGTTTGATGCTTATGCTGTTCAAAGATTATGGGAATAAACTAGATTTTTATCGCCAATGGCATTGACCCGATCGATTGTAAAAGATTAAAATAAATTATAGAGTTACGGTCAAAAGTTTTCCAGGCCTCCCGAACAACTTCTCTTACAATACTGGCGCGAACTTGCCCCCGCCGATCGCGCAAAAGTCCTTCAGTTTACCCAAGCTCTAGCGCTCAAATCTTCACCAGAATTTACCCCCAAAACACAACTCGGTCAAACCCTGTGGAAACTTCGCCAACGGGCGATCGCCAACGGTATGAAACTCCTCAATGAAGTGGAGTTAGAGCAAGAAATTGCCGATCGTCGAGGTGGCTGCGGTGTCCGGTAAACTAACTTATCTGGATTCAGGTGTTTTAAATCGATTACCCACGATCGATAAGGTTTGTAGTGAGGACTTTAGTCCTTGACAGAAGAAGGACTAAAGTCCTCACTACAAACCAGTTTGATCGTGGTCGATCGACCGGACACGATCTTACGAGAAAGAGCCAGGGAACGAGGAAATAGTCTCCCTAAATGTCCTGACTGTGATTTTCCTACCTAAATCCTGAGCTAATAAATCGATACCGTCAATAACTCGCTCTGGTTCTGCAATACTTAAAATATCATAGCATTTTTCCCGATAATCGGGACGCTCTTGGAAATACTGAATCGCTCGATTTAGCGGTTTCATAACTTGATAAGCTGCTTCAGCTTTGTCGATCGCCTCTTGGGGAATCGGACTCGCTAACCTTTGAATTGCCAAGTCGATTAAATCTCTAGAGTTTACCAGATCGCTCGGCCATCGATCGGCATTTGCTAACAGTTTTTCTGCTATACTATCGATTTGATTCAAGCAAGGAACAGGCGACCAATTAGGATAATTTGGTTCGCCAAACTGAATTCGCCCTTCACAAACCATCTCGAATTTAATGGTAGTGCCATCCACAATAACTGGAAATCTGATGCCGTATTGGTTTGATTGAATATCGTTGGGGAGAAAAATGCCCTCGCGATTAGCAAATATCGCATCATAGCCTGCTTCTGCCACTTTTCGGCGCAGGAGATTGTAGCCGCCATCCATCGGACACATAAAGTCAATATCCCGGCTTAACCGATATTCCCCATGTTCCATACTTATCAGGGTTCCGCCACCAAAATAAGCGCGACATTCCTGCAAAAACTCGACATTCAAGTGGCTGAGTACAGTTAATATTTTTTGATGAATTTCGCGCTTAAACATTAGTTGCAAATTTACCCGTTTTTCTGTTTTTTGTGGCTGGCAAATGCTTAATAGTTCCGCTACCAGCCAAGATTGATAGTGTTGGCTAATTTGTTGAATAAAAATTAGTTCCTCAGAGTTGGGTTCTCCCAAAACTCCCCAATAATGCCAGCCAGATTCGTAGCGACATAGCATTTCCGGGAAAGTCAGATTTTTGACATTAGCAATTTGCCAGCAGATAGCCTCAAGAAATGGCATTTTTGCTGGGATTTTAAATGCGGTTGCTATTTCTTTATCGTTCATCTTCTTTGCAAAACTCCTTCTCTATTCCATTTACAAATACTCCAACACCAGCAGCCGCAAATAGTCTAGCATTCGGATGTACGATCGCATTTGAAGATAGCCCGATCGCGTCTCATCATAAAACTGAGCGATCGCAGAACGATCGAACACCCTAAGCTGATGTAAAGAAGCGATCGCTTCATCACGATCCTCAACCCCTTGACTACCCTGAATCTGACTAGCATAACCGCGAATACTGACTGTCACTAACTCCAGCTCCTCCAGAAACGAAAACTCTTCCTCGGAACCAAGATAGCTCTGAGCTATCTCTTTGCGCTCTGATTTAGTGTTTTGATAGTCAACCGTCAACTGTGCCAAAAGCTGCACAATAATATCTTGCTGAATCGCTAACTTATAATGATTCATCTCTCTCATCTCTTCCTCTGTGTTCTCTGCGCTCTCTGCGGTTAAATATTCCTATTTAATCATCGGAATTACCCCTTAACAACCGCCCACTGAGTCACCGGTGCAAGCGGCTTCCAACCTTGAAAAGAACCGATCGCCCCCAGCCGCTGAATCCCAATTCTAATCAGTTCCCCACCGTGCAAAGAATGCCACTGCAAAACCTTAAATTCGCTTTCAACAGTTACCGCATTCACAACCAATCGCCCGCCCTCACCTAAAGCATTCCAACAACTTTCTAGCAAAGCCTCTGCGGTGACACCACCACCGATGAAAATAGCGTCTGGTTGAGGCAAATTTGCTAAACCATCCGGTGCTTCTCCCGCGATAATTTTGAGTTCGGGAACACCCAAATTAGAGGCGTTTTCAGCGATGTATTGCAGTCGAGTTGGATGGCGCTCGATCGCGATCGCCCGACAACCCCGATGACTCCGCATCCACTCAATCGCGATCGAACCGCAGCCCGCCCCCACATCCCACAGCAACTCCCCCGGAATCGGCGCTAACGCCGACAGCGTAACGGCTCTAACCTCCCGTTTCGTCAACTGTCCATCGTGGCGATAGGCTGCATCCGGTAAGCCGGAGGTGCGGGAAACAATCAGAGTTTCGCGATCGGCTGTAACGGCAATGGCGATCGCATTCAAATCGGCTAAATCCGTCGCATTCCAAGCTGCTGCAACCCCCTCGATCCGCCGTTCCCCCTCCCCTCCCATCCGCTCGAACACGGTCATCAAACTGCTACCAAACCCCCGCTGTGTCAACAATTGGGCAACCTTTCCCGGCGTGTGTCGATCGGCACTCAACACCAGCAATCGGGCTCCCGGATACAGAGAAAGTGCGATCGAGGCGATCGGGCGATTGGTTAAACTGAAAGTTTCAACATCCGCCAACGGCCAACCCAAACGGGCGCAAGCCAGACTAAAAGCGGATGCTGCGGGAATCACAGTCATTTCCGAAATCGGAATCCGGCGCGACAGCGTGACACCAATCCCGTGACACATCGGATCGCCACTTGCGAGCACGCAAACAGACTCTGGGCGACGGCTGATGATGCTGTCAACTGTTGTTTGTAATGGTGAAGCCCAAACTAATTTTTCGCGGGTGTCGTCGGTTGGTAGCATTGCGAGGTGACGGGCGCCACCGACAATGATTTTAGATCGATCGAGTAACGAAAGGGCGATCGCGCTTAATCCCGAAAGTCCGTCTTCGCCAATTCCCACCACCGAAAGCCATTTGTGCATTGCGCCCTGACTGCTAATTACTACTTATCGATTCTAAAGAATAATATGGGATTTTCATTGACAATCCTTTCTTCTACTTGTCTCATCCCGAGTCTGGCTGCTAATTTGCATGATTCAATGTTTGGGCGATCGCAACTTGCAACCAGATAATCTAATCCAAGTCCATCAAAACCATACTCTAATATTTTGGTGGATGCTTCAGTAGCGTAGCCTTTTTTAATAGCTTTCGGCAACAGCGCATAAACCAACTGCGGCTGCGGTTCCTCAAAAAAATACCACAACCCCACAAATCCAATAACTTCGCGATCGCTCTTTCTCTCGATAAACCACAAGCCGAATTTCTTTTCTCCAAACAGTTGTTCGTTCTGTTCGATCATTTCTTCCACTGGATCTAGCGACCAAATTTGACCGTCGCACAAATATCTCCTGACATAGGAATCGGTAAAAATGGCGTGCAGCTTGTTGAGATCGTTCTCTACAATCGGTGTCAAAATCAATCTATCAGTTTCAAGTATCATTGGACTTCTATTTGTCAACAGTTCGCAAACTTATAAAACCTGATTCACCAAATATCTAGTCTACCATGATATTATATCCGATCGATTAACCATACAGTGCGATCTAGAAGCTCGCACTAGACAATATCGAAATTTTAATATATTTTATCGAACCCTATGCCAATTTTGTTTTTGGCATACAGAAATAGATCGATCGCCCTTAGAGGCAAGTAACTTTTGAGGAAAGTGCGATCGAAAGAACAATGAGAGACTGGCATCAGTTTGATCGAAAACAAAAAATAATCACCGTCGGCTATGGAACCGCAGTCGCGTTAGTATTAGTAGCGATTGGTTGTACCGCGTGGGATGCGATCGTGGTGACGGCAGGCATCTTTAAAACCACTCTCGGTATCTTTAAAACAACTCCTTGTCTGGCTTACAAATTTGAAGATGTCAACCCTTTAATTTCAGGTAAAAACGTTAAACTAAAAATTGGGGAAGGCAGCGGTTCCGATTGCGGAGTATCAGAACTCGCATCGTTTGGAAAACCAGCAGTTTGGTCATCACAAGATACCAAAGTTATCCAACTTTCCCAAGATGGAACTGTGACGGGTATTGCGCCGGGAAAGTTTACCGTGTTGGCAAAAACAGGACAAAAAACACTCTTGATGTCTGGTGTTGTTTATCCGCCAGATTGGGATGTTCGGATTCAGCCAGAAGTGGCGACAGTGCGCGTGGGCGATCGCATTACCTTTGAAATGATCGCCTCTGATTCAAAAGGCAATTTGCTACCCCCATTAACTTTCGGGCTGCGGACTCCAGATTATCAGGAACCGGGGCCTAGTGCGCCAACCAAGCCTCCGAATTCGCGGCCGTTACTCGATCGCACCTTTCATCATATGGGCGCGCAACCGGGCACGTTTCGAGCGCTGCGCCCCGGAAAGATTGCGATTGCGGGTAAAATGGGCGATCGTACAAAATCAGCCCAATTAACTATCAAATAAAATAACCAGTTTTGTTGCTATTTTATGAATCTACGCGATCGCATAATTTTGACAGTTGCTGCTTATATAGCCTTTCTCAAAAAGATGAGGTATGACTGAGAACTTACATAACCATCCAGACTAGAGGGCCCAAGCCCAACAACGTACCTCATCTTTCTGAGAACCGCTATATACACCAATACGGTTTACTTAGAATAGTCCGAAGAGAGGAACGAAGCAATCTCCGTATCTATTTATCATAGGGTTTTACCCTCAGGGCGGTATACCAGTAAACCGTATTGGATTATAAGCTGTCTAGCCTCTAAATTGTAGATTTTGGGGCGGGCTAGAAGCCTTTCTCAAAAAGATGAGGTATGACTGGCAGGTTGTATAACCGCTGAAACCAAGAGGGCCCAAGCCCAACAACGTACCTCATCTTTGTGAGAACCGCTATAAGCCTACCCCACAAGAGTTTTAAAACCCGGAGATTCCTCGTAGCCGAGAGAGGGCGGGCACGGGGGCACCGCCCCTACGATGGGGGGACAAGAGCCTTCTCAAAGTTCCCCTTTCTAAGGGGGATTTAGGGGGATCTGAATTTGAGGTGAAATGTTGAATATTTAATTAGTTAATTCCTACTTCCAACCCAACCACCTTAACAAAGGCACAACTAAATAATGACTGACTCCCAAACAAAGCCCGATCGCACTTCCCAACAAACCAAAAAATGCAATTGAACTCCCAATCTGCAACCAGCCGAAGGAAGCACCAGACGACAGATCCAAAATCCCTAAGAAACTCCCTGGAAAAATGCTCAAAGCATTCAAAAACAGAAACATTCCCGTCGAACAACCAGCCACCACCAAAGCGTGCGCTAATTGGTGACTCCGCAAACCCATGCCGATCGTTAAAGTGGCGATCGCAAATGCCCCCAAAATAATCCCCTGCACGCCGCTAAAAGCAGTCGCTTCCATCCAGCACAAACTCGCTAACAAATAGCCCTGAGCACCCATCAATCCCGACAGCCAATACTGTTTTTGCTGGCGAAAACTCCCCGCATCCGTCAAACCTATCGCAGTGCCCCAGCCCGCAAAAGCAAACAAGAGCACTTCCGGGCCGACATCAAAACTCATATAAGGAATTAATTGGTGCAAACCTTCATTCAAAAAATTCGCAAATTCCGGGCCAATAGGCGAAGCATAGGCCAAAACCAAACCGCCGATCGCCCCTGCACTTCCGCCAACCCCACCGAGCACCATTTCCCAGCCCGTATCTAGAGAAGCTACTACAATTTGGGCGATCGCACCGAACACCAAAACTGTCAAACTTGCCGTTTTTTGCGCCGTCGCTACCACTACTTGCCGGCAAACTTCCACAATAGCTTGACTGACAGGCGCTAACGCAATTTTGCCCTTACTCTTAGCATAAATATCCTGCAAGCGCGATCGAACATCCGACGCCGAAGCCGGACGCTGCTTTATATTCGATCGCACCATATCATCTAACAAATTCGCAAAAGCTGGACTCACAGACACAATATGTCGCCACCGCAACTCCCCCGTCATCGGATCTTCAATTTCGGCCGGATACTTCCCCGTCAGCAAATGAATGCAAGTCCGCCCCAGCGCATAAAAATCCGTCGCCGGTACCACACCGCCGCCCACAATTTGTTCCGGCGGGCTGTACCCAGGCGAAATCAACCGCGTCGAAGAAGGAGAATCTTTCCCCGCCGGTTCCCCACCGCCCATCTGTTTAACTCCCCCAAAGTCGATCGCCACCAACTGCAAACCGCCCAAACCCTTGCTCAGCAACACTTGGGGCGACTCCGGGTCTCGCAGCATCAAATTGGAGGGTTTAATGTCGCGGTGAATAATCTGACACCGATGCAACTCTTCTAAAATTTGCACAGCTTGACTCAGCCAGCTAAACACCCATTCCTGCGGGCATCCCTGAGGGTGATCTTCGAGAATTTCTTCTAAAGTTTTGCCGTGAATCTTTTCCATTACCAAACAAGGCAAGCGCCTCCCTGTGGCATTTCCATCCGCACCTCCGAAATTTTGGGTTTGCACGTGAAAATAACCGTCCGGCTCAACTCTTGGAACGCCAGGGTGCCGCAAAATAGCCAAAACCCAAGCTTCTTGCTCGAACAGTTTTAGCGCTTTCGGAGAAGTTTCGAGCAACAATTTCAGGACGCGCTCGGTTTGAGTTTCTGCGTCCCAAACTGTGTAGATAGCTGCAAAACCCCCAGTACCGAGCCCTTGTAGAGGTATGTAGCGATTTTTTAGCCGCAGCGGAGTCCCGCAACTCTGACAAAAATTGTTGCCCCAAGTCTGAGGGTAAGGCCTTGGGCAATCTGGATTGATGCAGTGGACGGCTTGTGAAGGGGGGTGAGGCACAACCAGAGTAAAGATGGGACTAGATATCCATAGTAGACTTACGTGCAGCTAACGCAGAAACCCGGTTTGCCGCACAAGTCCTGTCCATATTATGTGCTATGCTGCCGACTTTTAGGTACGTTGTTGGGCTTCAGCCCTCTTTACATATATTAGAAGAGGGCTAAAGCCCAACAACGTACCTTTGGAGTTCTATAAGTATTTATAACTAATTTTTTCCTACCCTCAACCCAAAATTTAATATCTAAAATTTAATCGATCTCCACCATGATTTAAGTATTTATGACTAATTTTTTCTCCTTCTCCAATCTAAAATCTAAAATTTAAAATCTAAAATCTCATCGATCCCCAACCCTTAGCCCTGCATCCTTCGCCACTTTTGTTTGATAAGATATGTTACATAAAATTTCCTAATGTAAAGCTAAATAAACAATACTTATGATGATTAAAAGAATATTAAAATTGCAGTGCGCCACTTTATTGATATATTTCTAAGAGCCTGCGATCGGGCAAAAAAATTAAGCGAATACTAGGAAGCGAGATATGGCTTACGCGCAAACCCAAACTCAATCAAAGGCTGGGTATAAAGCCGGAGTTCAAGACTATAAACTAACGTATTACACACCGGACTACACGCCGAAAGATACAGATATTTTGGCAGCATTCCGCGTCACACCTCAGCCAGGAGTTCCCCCAGAAGAAGCTGGAGCTGCTGTGGCCGCTGAATCTTCCACCGGTACATGGACAACTGTGTGGACTGACCTCCTGACCGACCTCGACCGCTACAAAGGTCGCTGCTACGACATCGAGCCAGTTCCCGGTGAAGACAACCAATACATCTGCTTCATCGCTTATCCTTTGGATTTGTTTGAAGAAGGTTCCGTCACCAACTTGCTGACCTCTTTGGTCGGTAACGTGTTCGGTTTCAAAGCTCTGCGCGCTCTCCGTTTAGAAGACTTGCGGATTCCCATTGCTTACCTGAAAACATTCCAAGGCCCTCCTCACGGTATTACCGTTGAGCGCGACAAATTGAACAAGTACGGCCGTCCTTTGCTGGGTTGTACAATTAAGCCCAAATTGGGTCTGTCTGCTAAGAACTACGGCCGTGCCGTTTACGAAGTTCTGCGCGGCGGTTTGGACTTCACCAAAGACGACGAAAACATCAACTCGCAACCATTCATGCGTTGGCGCGATCGTTTCTTGTTCGTTCAAGAAGCTATTGAAAAAGCTCAAGCAGAAACCGGCGAAGTCAAGGGTCACTACTTAAACGTAACCGCCCCTACCTTTGAAGAAATGATGGAACGGGCTGAATTCGCCAAAGAAATCAAAACCCCCATCATCATGCACGACTACCTAACCGGTGGTTTCACTGCAAACACCAGCTTGGCCAAATGGTGCCGTCGCAACGGTATTCTGTTGCACATTCACCGCGCCATGCACGCCGTGATCGATCGTCAAAAAAACCACGGTATCCACTTCCGCGTGCTTGCCAAGTGCTTGCGGATGTCCGGCGGCGACCACCTGCACTCCGGTACAGTTGTGGGCAAACTCGAAGGCGAAAAAGGCATCACGATGGGCTTCGTAGACTTGATGCGCGAAGACCACATCGAAGAAGACCGCAGCCGCGGTATTTACTTCACCCAAGATTGGGCCTCCATGCCTGGTGTCATGCCAGTTGCATCCGGTGGTATCCACATCTGGCACATGCCAGCCTTGGTTGAAATCTTCGGCGACGACTCCTGCTTGCAGTTCGGCGGCGGCACCTTGGGCCACCCTTGGGGTAACGCACCTGGTGCAGCAGCTAACCGTGTTGCTTTGGAAGCTTGCGTCCAAGCACGTAACGAAGGCCGCAACCTGATGCGCGAAGGCGGAGACATCATTCGCGAAGCTTGCAAATGGAGCCCTGAACTGGCTGTTGCTTGCGAACTCTGGAAAGAAATCAAGTTTGAGTTCGAGGCAATGGATACCGTTTGATGATTTTTGGTTAGAGATTTTAGGTTTTAGGTCGCAAACTTGCTGTTAAGTCTTTATCTTTGAAGAAGATTTACAAGTAAGTTTGCATCCAAAATCTAAAATTCAAAACCTAAAATTTGAGGGAGCTGGGGTCAAATGGATCTCAAACAAGTTGCGAAAGACACCGCTAAGGTGCTGGCAAGTTACCTAACCTATCAATCCGTGCGGATTGTTGTAGCTCAGTTGAGCGAAACCAATCCTCCTCTGGCAATCTGGCTGAATGACTTTTCCACCAAGGGCAAAATCCAAGATGGAGAAGCTTACATTGAGGAACTGCTGAGGGAAAATCAAGATTTAGGATTTCGGATCATGACTGTGCGAGAGTATCTGGCTCACGATGTGACGGAATTTTTGCCAGAAATGGTTTGTACTGGCATTCAACAGGCGAATATGGAACACAGACGCCAGCATTTGGAGCGAATTACGCAGCTTAATTGGTCTGTGGCTAGCAGCAATCCTGAAACATCCTCAATAGATTCTGAACCGAATCTGGATAATTTGTCGAGTTAATCGATCGAGAAGTGCGATCGAACACACACCTTAGAGATACAAAAAATGAAGACTTTACCTAAAGAGCGTCGTTACGAAACTCTGTCATATTTGCCCCCGCTGACAGACGCCCAAATTGCCAAGCAACTGCAATACATCTTGGATCAAGGCTACATTCCCGGCGTAGAATTCAACGAAACCTCTGCCGCCGAAATGCGCTACTGGACATTGTGGAAGTTGCCTTTGTTTGGTGCTCGCAGCGTCCAAGAAATCATGACTGAAGTTCAAGCTTGCCGCTCTGAAAACCCCACCTGCTACATCCGCGTCATGGGTTTTGACAACGTGAAGCAGTGCCAAGTGCTGAGCTTCATCGTGCACAAGCCAAACACCAGAGGCTACTAAAAAGTATTGGCTGGCTAATCTAACTTTTAGATTAACAGTCATTGCAGATTTGAGGCGGGGAATATTCCCTGCCTCTTTTTTTTGTATAGCAACCGCCACTATAGCAATCCTAAATGAGTCGTAAATTTTTGACCCCACCCCAACCCTCCCCATGAATCAGGGGAGGGAGTAAGAAATTCAAAAATGATTTAGGATTGCTATATCAAACGCGGACATAAATAGCCTCATGAATAGAACCCTGAACCCTTGCTTCATAAACGGTTTTGATTCCGGTACTATTCTATTCATAACTGTCAACTGTTATCTAACAATCTAAATCACCAGATTTTTGCCATCCGCAAGACAAATCCTGGTAACTCCGGATCGCCGCTCACTGTTTCAGGATTATCCAAGATTTCAGCTTCTCGATCGGGACGGTAGATGTAGACTTTTCGGTTTTTGCGATCGATCAACAATCCGAGTGATACACCGTTATCAATATATTCTTGCATCTTTTTTTGCAATCCCTTGAGAGTGTCACTAGAAGACCGCAATTCAATCACAAAGTCTGGACAAATTGGTGCAAATGAGGCTTTTTGTTCTTCAGTTAAGGCATTCCAGCGCTCTAGTTTAATCCATGAGCTATCGGGGGAACGGGTTGCTCCATTGGGCAAGGTAAAGCCTGCACTGGAGTCAAACGTTTCACCGGTGCCATCTTCTTCTGCCCAGTTCGCAAGTTGCTGAAAAATCTTACCGTTTCGATTACCTGTATCTGAAAAGGCTGGTGACATAATGATAACTTCCCCAGTGGCAGTACGTTCAATTCTCAAATCGCGATTAACTAGACAGAATTCATAGAACTGTTCAACAGTCATCGATTCGATCGCAGGGAGATTGACCGTCATTGGGACGCTTTGGGTTTGAATTAGCAGCGTCGTCATGATTTTTCCTCATTTGGTGTAGGCGTGACAGAATACCTTGAGCTTACCCGATCTTAGCTTGGCGATCGAAAGTTTTAGTCGATCGGGGAGTATTGTTTAACGACTTAAAATGATTTACAATCAGAGAGCGAGATCGTCCTGCTGGCACTGCAAAAGAAACGAATCTATAGCAATCCTATCTGATTTTCAAGGTACGACTACCTCTCGTCTTCCTAAACTCATTTTATAGCAAAGGTTTCAGAATTTCCCGAGCTTGAAAATGATTTATGATTGCTATATAGCAGTTGACATTTGACAGTTGGCAGCAATTACCAATTACCAATTATCAATGATCTCAGGTTCGGTCGATTACCATAATAAAAAAGGTTTGTAGTGAGGACTAAAGTCCTTACAATCGAAGGACTTTAGTCCTCACTACAAACATTATAGATCGCGCGTCGCTAATTGATAGGACATGATATCCTTCGGCTATAGCTTGCAAATAGCTTTTAAAACTTGCAACAACAAAATTGAAGGTTCGGGTTCCATCAAAGTCAGAAATGGCATTAGCTGATAGGTTGGGGGGTTTCCTCTGCGGATATTGACAAACTGATAAAACTCTCCGCTAGTTGCCAATCCCCAGACAGACTCTTGATATTCTAAACTTTTACAGGCGTAAGTTAGAAGTTGGGGCAAACCGGCACGGGGAGCAATTAGACTGTTTTTAGATTCTATTACTAAAATCCAAAATCCTATATCAGTCGCGATTTGTTTCTCTTTATTGATTGCTAAAATGTCAAATCTGCCTGTAATCGTTGTGTCTTCCTCTTCTATAGTTATGTTAGCAATGTCTTGTTCTAGACTCATCTTGATTGGGCGGCGGTAAAACCCAGCCAATCGCATTAAAGGAAAGGTAGTCAGAGCTTGTACGAGTCCTTCAGAGACTCTTTCAACAGAGAGGTACTCGCGAAAATCGTTGCGGATTTGTACGAGTTCTAGCTGTTCTATCTCTGTTAAGGATTCTAATGATAAAAAGGTTGTGTACGTATCGTTATTAAGCTGTTCTTGGAATTTCAAAAATTGATTGACTTCACCGAGCGTTATATTTTTGGCGTTAATAGTTGTTGTCATATTTTGATATGTCTTTAAGTTTTAGCTATAATTGTAACATAGACATTCGGGTAATCAAGTAGCAAAATCATGACTCCCAAACAAGCACGAGAATTATCTATCCGTTTAAAACTTCCTGAATTAGTAGGAACTGCCTTAGAGATTCAGCAAGCAGAAATCATTAGAGCAGAAAAACTTCAACAAGTTCCCTTTTTCGAGGCTGAGTGGGAAATGTTTATGACTGAAATTGAGAATAAAGATTACTATGACAACTCTCTCCAGCTACTAAAACAAAATAATGTTGCTGAATTTTGGATAAAATACCGGGAATTAGATTTTTGGCAACTCCTAAAGCTTGTTCAGTAAAGTTGCACATTCACCATTTAATTTATTTTAATCTATCCTCTCCATCACAATACAGTCAACAATTTCGTATCCCCAATTATAGTGTTTATTTGCAAGTTGCTTTGCCATGTCATATTCACCTAAATAACACAGTTCAGCTAACTTTTGATATCCTTCCTCTTTCTCTTGCTGTCCTCTTTCCCAGCGCAGCCTTTTTCTTTCTGCTTCTGAGAGAGAAGGTCTTTCTAAACCAAATACATCTATTTCGCTAATTCGTTGCATGGTTGCCTCCTAAAAAGGAATTGATTCTACGATCTCACCGTCAACTATTTCGTAGCCCCATTCTGGATGTTCGGTGATTTGTTTTTCAATCATACTCCGACCCATCGCAGTTTTGTAAGCTTTTTGCAAAAGTTCAATACTGGGAGCTTCAACAACTGAATCTGACTCTTTTTCCTTACTTTCCTGTTGTTCTACTAAAGTTCTGGGGGAAAGGGTGTTAGCAGTCGATGGTGTGAGGGAAATTTGAGGTGCGATAGCTTCCAGTTTCTTCATGACACTTTCTTTTGTAAATTGAGGTTTTTCTGTAAAGGAAGGTGGCATATAAGGTGTCTGCACTCCTAGATTTTTGGCTTTGAGGGCATCATCAGCAATACGATCGCACTTTCGCAAAAAACCCTCCCACAAATCCTTACCCAAAACCGGATTTCTCAAATCAGCGCGGGCTTTAGATACCGCTGCTTCCAGCGGTTCGCCCTTGTGCACGTAATACTGAATTCGCTCCTCCTCAAACGCCGGATAAGGCACTTCCGGCTCAATTTCCCACTCCCGCTTAACTTTCTGACTTTCTCCTAAAGGAATTCCCGCGATAAACTCGTCCCAAAAAGTCGAAGTTAAGCCCTTTGTCATGCTATCAATAATTTTAAAAGCCCATCCCGAAGGATTACCAAACCATAAGTTATGCTGTCTGGCATATTCTTCTAAAGCTCGTTGAAAGTTATGCAGTTCTTCTTGGGAATTCCAAGGCCCGCTAAATCGGTAATTGGGATTGACTGCAACCGCTATTTGCTGGCGGGGTTGCCCGAAAAACTTGTCTGTTTTAACTGTACGCTCTGGGGGGTAAGTTTCGGCTACTATTTCTACAGGAACATTGTTGTTTTCGCGGCTTGTTTGTGTTATACTATTCCCGGAATCAGGTATCAACAAGTTATTAACTTTTTCTTCAAAAGCGTCAATATCCGCCCAAAGTTCCAGAGTGTTGAGATTTGTGGATTTTTGCTTCAGGAGCGATCGCACTTTCAGCAGCCGTATCGCTAATTCCTGTTCTTCGCGATTTAAACCAGTAGCTTTTTCAATTTCGCTGCTGTTAGTTTTCACCCATTCGCCGGAGTTAGACTGTTGTGTTTGCCATTGCAATAATTGGCACAGAAAAATGCTCGCTGCGACTCCCCCAGTAATTTTGCCTAGTGTCGGATAGTAGATGGCGGGATTTCCTAGATTTCCTAAAAATATTCCTATTTTCATTTTTATATCCCTAATTCCGTTGAATCGTAATACCAATTTAATGGGTCGTTGCACATATCTCGATCCCCCTCGCATCCCCCTTAAGAAGGGGGACTTTGAGAATAATCTTGTCCCCCCCTCTTATTAAGGGGGAGTAGGGGGCAAGCTAAGGGGGATCGGATTCTATGCAGCCTCATAAAAAATTGGTATAAGGTAGAGCTACAAGCACCTTACCCTTGAATTTTAGGGCGCGTACTGCCCACCGAGAGTTCCACTCAAGTAGCATCAAAAAACTTAAGATTTTCTTTAAGCTTCTGTCTATTCCTGACTGAATGGAGTTTCTAGAGGAAAGACGGGGATCGCATATTCGATCGCCTGATTGACAGAACCGAGTTAAACGTAATAATAAATTATTTACTGTACATTTCCCCCCAAAATGAATTCAGAACGTCAAGAGGCTTATTTGAACTTGATCGAGCGAGTGCTTACCTGTCCCAACGGCCAGGAACCAGAGGTTTTAAGTTCCTGTTCCGATTTAATAGATGCGGGATTTGTGCAGATGCTAATCCAGATATCAGCTTCAATGGCCCGGGAAGGTGACGAAGATACTGCTAATTTTTTAGTGCAACTTGCTCGCTTGCTGGGGAAATCTTTGGGTTTGTCACCGGATGTCGTGCCTGCGGGCTACAGCCGCGCACAGTAGTAGATAAGCGTAGCTATCTCTACGCAATCCCCTCGTTGTATCATGTTTTAGGAAATTGGGGAATCTTAACTCCATCGATACCTTTACAATTGATATTCAAGAGGCTCGCAAAAATCATTTACCCCAGTTTTAAATACATAAATAATCACCGATGTCACCAAAATCTGCGGGCAAGTTTTGGCAGCAACTAAATCTCTAAAAGCAGCATTCAATTGTCCGTTTATCAAATCTTCTTTTATCTCAGATTTGCAAATAGCAACGCGGCATCTTTTTGCCAATCCGTCCAACCAGTTTTCAGAGATATTCGGTTCTTGTCCAGCTTGAATTGCTAGAGAAATAGCTGCATCTTCGATGTTGCCTTCACAATCTTCGATTTCGTCTAGGGCTTTGAGGGCTGCGGGATATTCCGCTAATTGCGATCGAAATTGGGCAATTTCTTGTGAGGTAATAATCACCATAAGATTTTCTTGTGTTTTCGGCTCGCGGATATTTTTAGCAGTTAAAGTTGGTATTATAGCATTTTTTGCTTGAGGTTGGGATTGGACGATTCACGAAGAGGCATAACTACGCTGCGGGTACTTAATTACATTTGCAACTGATTTGGGCTGCTTCGCAATAGCAGGCCTGGGGGTTAAATCCTCATCTCAAAGCGGAACTCCGCGCGATGGAGACTGATGTTAAAATTGATTAGTTTCCTGTGTAATTGCGAAGTTAAGGTAATAAATCTGTTACTGACAAACAAGTGACTGAATATCAAGACTGCAACCACTTCACAAACTTATCCGTCGCCGTACCTATCGACTGTCCCACCTGTTTCTTCAAACGCCACCTCTGAAAAGCTTGTTCGTAATCTTCCCCTTCAGTTTGATAAACATTCCAAGCATTCAGCGACAATCCCAATCCCCAGGTTAGTAAAATGAAGAGTGACCAAGAAAGCTCGTGGGATCCTGCTAGATTAAACAAAACTAAAAAAGTATTGACAATGCCGTACTTTGTCAAGTTTTTTCGCAATTTGCCGCGACGGTAAGAGTTAAAAACCAGCTTGTCTTGAGATTCCCCTCTAGTGGCTAACCATTGCTGTTCCGCCGCCACGATATCCTGTTCGGAAATGCCTAATTCCGCCCCAATCTCGAAAAGCTGCACTCGGGAAAGTTCGCCGTCATCTTGTCGCCGTGCGATCGCAAGCTGTAAAATACCTTGAGCATCCTCCGCACCGTAAATTTGATTTATTTGACTGTCATTTGTTGCCATAACAAGTTTCCTATAATTCCTGATATCCTTTCCATGATAGAGATAAGCGCTGTTAAACGGTAGGTGGTGCCATTGGCGGATTTCAACACCCGGAAACTGCCGAAAGTCGATCGCACGAGCAAGAAGCCAGTTTTACAAGATAATAGATTAGTTGTAGAATAGGCATCTTGCTTGTTGCTGCTGTATTGTGGAACAGGCATCTTGCTTGTTGCGGCTGTCTTGTGGAACAGGCCAGAAAGCCTGTTGCTGCTGTCTTGTGCAAAATATCAATTCTAACCCAAAGTATACATCCAGCCATCCCGCGCGCAAATCCTCACAATGCCATCCCAAACAACAGGTGTCGCCTCAAACGATAAACCCGGCTTAAATCTACCCGATTCTTTTACCTTCAAACGGTAAAACTCGCCCTTAGCATTTTTCAAAGCATTCTTATCTCCCGACTTCGCTCGTTCCCACTTCAACTCAAACAAATAAACACCATTATATCCCGCACTAATTAGTTTATTTCCATCAGTAAATATCGGAGTAGAAATCGAAGAACCAATCTCCTTTTTAAACACAATTACCGGAGTATCGTAAGACTGATTTCGCCAAGGTACAGAATTCTTTTTACCTGTAATCGTATCTTGGGAACCGATGTACAAATTGCCATCGATCGCATTTGTGGCAAATAGCGCTGGAAACCCCCCAGGATTGTACTCATCATTCAACGCCACCGAACCGATTATCCCCCCTTCCCAGCCTGAAAGTCGGCGATTTCCGGTAGGTAAAAACCATTCGACGCTGGCATTCGGTTCTTTGTTGGGATTTAGTTTGAGGACTCCGCCGTTACCTGCAATGTATTGTTTTTCAATCGCACAAAACAATTTCCCCGATTTAGATATTACAGCACTTCCATCAATATCTGAGCCAGTATAGAAATCCCATACTATCTTTTTTGTTTTAATACTTATCCCATAAATATGTCCAGAACCCGCAGCTATAAACAGTCTATCTTTGAGCCGAGAAGGTGATGATTCTGCTACCAAGTTACCGCCGTGCTTGCTGATATCTCCTGGCGCATAAAGCTGCACTTCTGACAAGATCTGCGGTTGCTTAATTCCTTGTTTAACTTTCGCTTTGCTGACCGAACTATTGATAAAATAGCCGATCGCATTTTCCCCCGCATTGAACAACAGGCCATCGCCCAGATACAAAGCACTGCTATCGTTATCCTGACTGTAGCTCGGCGTTCTCCGGATGTCCAACTTCCACAGTTCCTTACCAGTTCTAAAAGATATTGCCCTAAAACTCGGGACAACATTTTTGCCACCACCGCCGCTGCGGCTGCCTTGCAAAATCACAATTCTGTTTTCAGCGTTGGCTGTTTTGTCGATATAAATTGTTGAACTTCCTTTAATTATATCATCAAATTCATAGCGCCAAACTTCCTTATTCGTCGCCATGTCTATTTTGTGCAAATAGTGGTCGAAAGAACCTATAATCAAATAAGTTTTATCCCGGTCTCTGGTAATTGTTGGCTGTCCTGTCCAACCGGCACCACTCCAAACTTGAGATTGCCTTCCCAGAAAAGTCCGGCCGCTTCCTAGCTCAAACTTGTTGATTAACTTCAATCCTTTGGGGACACCTCTACCGTAAAACCTGCGCTGGTCATTTCCTAAAAAAGTCGGCACGAATAATTCTACTTCGGGAATTACTTTTTTAGTCGGAACTTTCTTACTATTGCTGTTTAATGCCGCTTGGTTCGATGGTTCGGCTTGGTTTGAGGGTTCAGCTTGGCACTGTTTGAGAATAGCGGGAGGAAATGCGGCAGTCAGTAAAAATTTTCCGAGCCGTTGATTGAACGTTCTTCGAGATGATAAACTCATTGTAGCTCTCAATAATCAATCATCATATTAAAACACGATCGAGGCGGTCGGTCTGAATAAATTTAACGAGAGTGCGTCTAAATAAAATGTCTAAATAAATTTGTAAATATTGCCCCGTGTCTGCCATCCCGTCTTTCAGGCGCAGATGAGTGTTAAATAACGAATAATTAATAAGACATAACTTATTAATCAAAAAGTAAAGCTGGGATTTTTTTGCAAACATACATAAAATACTATCAAAATATAATCAAAATAAGAGCTTCAAAAAAAAATATTAATTACCATAATTGGCTGTTGATAGATTCAAAAAAAATGAGGCATTCCTACTAATATTTTCGTGATATTATTTCACGTTTAAACTAATTAATTTGCCAAAAATTTACGAATTTTGCTATCTTTTTTCAAGAGAAATTGATAAAATATCCCAAACAAAATTACCGCAATCATCCCCACCACTAAAGAACCTTCACCATCATGCCAATATTTAAACAAATCTAGGCGCTTATGTGCAACTAACAATGCCATTGCAGCCACTCTAAAACCATTGACAATATAACCCAAAGCGATAGCTACACCTATTACCAAAGCTTTATTTTGTTTTGTAGGAAACATCACTAAACAAACTACAGATAAACCTAATAAGTAATTCATTGCCTCCATACCCGAACATCCCCCATATACAAAGACCCTTCCTGTCGGTAAAGCAACATAATTACCCTCACGCATTACATCAAAACCTAAATACCACAAAATAACATGAGCAAATTTAGCAGTAAGTGTGGCCATATTCTCCGATAAAGGTGATGTAATTACACTGGGAACTCCCTGGACAAATAGTATTAGCAATTCACGCCAATATTGTTTTAAATGTTTAAAACCTACCGCAATTAGGCTCAAACCTAAACCAGATAAAAAAGGTGCCAGTCTTAAAAAATAACTTGATTGACTGGAAACCATAGCACTTTTTAATAAAATAAAAGCTATTAATATGGTTCCAGCAACTATTGATATTGTGTCACTTTTTACCCCTCCTTGTTTTAGACTATCCTGCTTATCCCAAAGTAGGGAACCCACAGCCAACCAAAAAACTATACTCATATAAAAATGTGCTATATCCCCCATTTTCCAAAGGAGTGTCATGTTCAGTGTTATTAAACCTGTGGCAATAACGATTAGCAAAAAAAGTTTTCTTTTAAACATTTTGATATTAGTTATTAGTTAATAGATTAGATGGTGTGATTTAAATAATACCCAGATATTAGGAAAACTGGTTTCTTGATGAAACCAGATTTTTAGAGATATCTAGAAGTAATTATTTGGGGTCAACCCCTGATGCAAAACCCCTTAAAATGATGGCTGTCTATTCAGCTTTTTGAGCTTGAGCGCGTTGCTTTTTGAACATGGCGCCAAAACCAACTGCGGCTCCCGCAGCAAGCATGGTTAAAGGTTCGGGAGTATTTTCAGTGTTGGCACTGCTGCTGACGAAAGTATCGCTTGCACCATTGGGCAACGCTTGAACGTGCAAACCTAATTTTAAGGCACCGCTATTCAAGGCGGCAATTACATTATTATAATTACCACTAAAGCTCAATCCCAGAGCTTCGCCACCTTGGACGCCCCATTTATTACCAGCACCATTGTCACGTGAGAAGGCATAGTCTGTGGTGAAGCCATTACCACCTTGAGGGAGCTGATCGTTAGAAGCACCACCAGTAAAGGCTACGTCACCAGTGTTGCCAACGTTAGCTGTGGGAGCAGACAGATAGCCATTATCATCAAAGAAAACTTTACTAATAAACATAGTAGAGGCTGCGGCATTGCCCGAGTTGGCAATCTTAAAAAAAACTGATGATGCATTTCCTGTTACGTCAAAGGTAAAGCTATCTTTATAGGCGTCTCCCACTGTATCGCCACCCACGACATTACCAAAGGTGAAGGCGGAGGCAGGTGCAGCGGACAAAGCACTAAGAGCAGCGACACTGGCAACAGATACAATGGACTGAACAAATGTTAATGGAAATTTCATGATTAATACCTTATGTTTGCAAGTTTGCTGGACTTATGTTTGTTTCGTTCACATCTTCAATATAAGCCTAAAAACAGGTAGGCGCAATATGTTTTGATAAAGTTTTGATGAAGTTTTTGAGGAATGAAGATGCTCCTGGAATTTACCGAAATTTGTGAATTCATTGACCGTACTTAGGTGTTTTCTCTTACGCACGTAGATTTTGATTTTAGCAGCAGCAACGGCTGGAATCAGCGAAGAACACAGTGTAACCTATGTTGATTGAAGGCTATCCGACACGATCGACTCATTTTCAACCCAGATAACTTAAGCTATCAGACAATATCCTTGAGATAATACCGTTGCGGAAGTAAAAGTCGGTGAAACACAGATACCGAGATTGCTGCGCTGTTCGCTCCGGTCAGCAATGACACACAAAACTGTTAACCCAAGTATATTGAGTGATAATTTTAAAAGAGGGCGAATGAGAAGGATGCAACTACAACATCTGGCGCTAAACTGCTAGAGAAGTAACAAGCGCAGTCAGCACGAGTTAAATTATCTTTGATTATGGTCAACCGTCTTGCTCAATCCCAAAGCCTTTACCTGCGGAAACACGCCGAAAACCCGATCGACTGGTGGCCCTGGTGCGACGAAGCCTTAGAAACGGCCCTGCGCCAAAATAAACCGATTTTTTTGTCAATTGGCTACTCTAGTTGCCACTGGTGTACAGTGATGGAAGGAGAAGCATTTTCCGATCGCGCGATCGCCGAATACATGAATTCGCAGTTTGTACCGATAAAAGTCGATCGCGAAGAACGCCCGGACATCGACAGCATATATATGCAAGCTTTGCAAATGATGACCGGCCAAGGCGGTTGGCCGCTCAACGTTTTTCTCACTCCCGACGAGCGAGTTCCCTTCTACGGTGGCACTTATTTCCCCGTAACTCCGCGCTACGGACGCCCCGGATTTTTAGAAGTTTTGCAATCTATTCGCCGCTTTTACGACACAGAAAAGCGCAAGTTGCAAGCCTTCAAAGGAGAAATTTTAGACAACCTCCACCAGTCGGCGCTGCTGTCAGTAGCAACCGCAGAATTAAATCGCGAAGTCTTCCAAAAAGGCTTAGAACTCAATACCGGAATTATTGCCGGCAGTAACCCCGGGCCCAGTTTTCCAATGATGCCCTATGCTGAGCTAGCACTGCGGGGAACGCGCTTTAATTTTGATGCAAAATACGATAGCAAACAAGTCTGCACTCAGCGCGGCTTAGACTTAGCCTTGGGCGGCATTTACGACCACGTAGGCGGGGGATTTCACCGCTATACGGTTGACGCGACTTGGACTGTGCCGCACTTTGAAAAAATGCTCTACGACAACGGTCAAATTGTAGAGTATTTAGCGAATTTGTGGAGCGCGGGAATTGAAGAACCTGCTTTTGAAAGTGCGATCGCGCGGACAGTAGAATGGTTGAAGCGAGAAATGACCGCGCCGAGTGGCTATTTTTATGCTGCACAGGATGCTGACAGTTTTACCCTGCCAACGCCCCCTTACCAAGGGGGAGAAACGGGGGGCTCTGAGCCGGAAGAAGGAGCGTTTTATGTTTGGACTTACACCGAACTACAAACCCTGTTAACTATCGAGGAATTTGCTGAAATTCAAGAAGCGTTTGATATTAGTCGCAGCGGCAATTTTGAAGGCAAAAATGTATTGCAGCGCCGACATCCGGGAAAACTGAATGCAACGGTAGAAACGGCATTAGCTAAACTTTTTGCTCTGCGCTACGGCAACTATCCAGATGCTGTGAAAACCTTTCCGCCCGCCCGCAACAATCAAGAAGCGCAAAACCACAGTTGGCCGGGGAGAATTCCAGCAGTTACTGACACGAAAATGATTGCGGCTTGGAATAGCTTAATGATTTCGGGTTTGGCGCGGGCGGCGGCTGTTTTTGGGAATTTTGAGTATTTGGAATTGGCTGTGAAAGCTGCTAATTTTATTTTAGACAATCAGTGGATTGACGGGCGGTTTCAGCGACTGAATTATGACGGACAATCTGCTGTGGCGGCGCAGTCAGAAGATTATGCTTTGTTTGTGAAAGCTTTGTTGGATTTGCATCAAGCGAGTTTGATGTTAGGAAACGGGGAATCTGTACAGCAATTGCCGAATTCTCAGTTTTGGCTGGAGAAAGCTGTGCGGGTGCAAGATGAGTTTGATGAGTTTTTGTGGAGCGTGGAATTGGGCGGGTATTACAATACTGCTAAGGATGCTAGCGGGGATTTGTTGGTGCGGGAACGCAGTTATACTGACAATGCCACTCCGGCGGCGAATGGAATTGCGATCGCCTCTTTGGTTCGTTTGGCGCTGCTGGCTCAGAATTTAGAATATCTCGATCGCGCCCAACAAGCTTTGCAAGTTTTCAGCAGTATTGTCCGAGATAGTCCCCAAGCTTGTCCGAGTCTACTTTCGGCTTTGGATTGGTACCAGCATTCTACCTTAATTCGCACGTCGCCCGACCAGATTCCTGGATTGATTTCGCGGTATTATCCGACTGCTGTCTGTCAGATTGAGGCTGATTTACCTGAAGGTGTTATCGGGTTAGTTTGTGAGTGTTTGACTTGCAAAGAACCTGCGAAAAGCCAAGAGATGCTGTTAGCAGAAATTTTGCACAGTCAAACGCGAGTATAGAAGCATAAGGACTGAAGCTATATAGAAGCAGAAGGACTGAAGTCCTTACTACAAACTGGTTCGTAGTAAGGACTTTAGTCCTTTCAATGGGGAGCATCTCAGTTTTGCATTTGTAGTGCGAGCGTCCCCGCTCGCGTGGTTTATAAACCACGCGAGCGGGGACGCTCGCACTGAAAGAAAAAATGCTTTTTGAAAAAATGAGATGCTCCCTTTCAATGTTAGCCCTCAATTTGCCAAAATCTCGACTAAATATTCGATCGTCACCCCGACAGCACGGGCGATTAACACCTGCAATTGACATCAGCCGCAACGCGCGATCGCCTTCGAGGGTAAAATTTGTATAGAAAAAAAACTTGACATCAGCCGACGATCGAAAGTAAAAATAAATAACAGCAATCACCAAAATGAGGCTTTATGTTTGATTCGCGATCGGTGAGCGACAAGTATGACATTGATAAATTGCTATCTCCTACAACAATTTTGGCTAAAAGACATCCGGTAAAATACGGAGAATAGATGTTTTTTTTGAACCTTGTTCAGCAATCTAAAATTCACAATTCTGCAATCTAAAATCTAAAATCTAAAATCTAAAATGGCAACAGCTATTCTCGACCTGGAAATCTCCCAACTACCGCCAGAAATAGCGGTTGAGGAGCGTTACAGCAAAGCCTTGGTTTTAATTAGACTGCACGGAAAACCGATCGGTCAAGCTCTTTTTCCGCTAGTCGGAGGTCGCATTGAGGGTTCTCAATTGCGGGAAACACTGATGAATGCTGTGGGCGATCGCCTTTGGAAAGATTGGCTCTACGATACCCTGGAATGGGACGAACGCGGGCCGGTACAGGCAATGCCAACAGCCACTGTAGCGGTTTGCACGCGCGATCGCCCGGAAGATTTGCAGCGCTGTCTCGACGCGTTTATGCGGCTGCCCGACGACGGTCAGGAATACTTAGTAATTGACAACTGTCCCGCCACGGAGGCGAGCAGGGAACTGGTTGAAAACTATCCAAAAGTCCGCTATGTGCGCGAGGACGTACCGGGCTCCAGCGCTGCCCGCAACCGAGCTTTACGCGAAGCTAAACACGACTTTGTAGCGTTTACAGATGACGATGCCGTGCCAGATCCGAATTGGTTGCGATCGCTCTTGCAAAATTTTAGCGATCCGCGAGTTATGTGCGTCACGGGGCTGATTATGCCTTTAGAACTCGAAACCAAAGCACAAGAATGGTTCGAGCGCTACAGCCCCCACGGGCGGGGCTTCTATCGCCAAGTTTTTGATGGGGCACACTGCAACCCGCTGATTGTAGCTTCGGTGGGTGTGTCAGCGAGTATGGCTTTGCGGAAAAGCGCGATCGACTCGATAGGCCTGTTTGACGAAGCTTTGGGGGCGGGGACGCCGACTGTCGGGGGCGAAGACTGCGAACTGTTTGCTCGCATTTTGCGCGCTGGCTACCGCATCGTCTACGAACCGAGAGCCTTGAGTTGGCACCGCCACCGCCGCACCTGGGAAGAATTGGAAAAAACGCTCCACGGTTACGGCATCGGAGTCTATGCTTTTTGGACTCGGATGTTTTTTATCAACCGAGAATTTAGCGTACCTCTATTAGCTTGGGGATGGCTGCGGCACAAACAAATTCCTGAATTAGTTGCTTCTTTTCGCAAGCAACCCGAGTCGGTTCCAAGTGATTTGCTGTTAGCTCAATTGCGGGGCTGTGTTAAGGGGCCGATGGCTTATTTTGCTTCTCGGAAGCAGTTTGAAAAAATCCCAGAAGAAGTCATTAGTCAGTAGTCATTAGTCATTAGTCATTGGTCATTAGTCAACTGTCAGCGGAGAGGGCCGGCACGGGGACACTGCCCCTACAAATTGTGAACTATCATTAGTCACGAGTAAATCAAAAATTACCGATTACAAATTACAAATTACAAATTCCCAATCAAATCTAATGTCAGTAACTCAGGGAATCAACGCCACTGAGCTTGCGAGAGAAATCAAACAAGCTATGCTGACCAGTCTAAGACCTTAGAGGTCTACGTTATTTGGGTTACGACACCCTGGGATGCGAAGCCAGTCCCCTGCTCTGTCGCTGGTAGTTAAACAGTCTTAAAGTCACTGAGACAGTGCTATCAGCCGGAAAAAGCCTTTATAACATTGACGAGGCTAACATTACACGCAAGTGGAGGACGCAACAATGTCCAATTTTATTTTCGTAGTTGATGCAAACAAAAAACCACTCACGCCTTGCAAGCCGTCAATGGCTCGTAAGTTGTTAACCGCTGGTAAAGCTGCTGTTTTTAGACGATTCCCGTTCACAATTATTCTCAAAAAGGCGGTAACAGCAACTATTGAATCAATTACTCTTAAATTAGACCCAGGATCTAAAACTACTGGCATCGCTTTATTACAGGGCGAAAAAGTAATTTTTGGCGCTGAATTAACTCACCGAGGTCAAGCCATCAAAGCAAGTCTTGATTCCCGTCACTCACTACGTCGAGGAAGACGAAGCCGTCATACTCGCTACCGCCAAGCAAGGTTTTTAAATCGTACCCGCCAAAAAAGTTGGTTAGCACCATCCTTGCAGCACCGGGTAGAAACCACCCTGACTTGGGTCAACAAATTACGAAAACTTGCGCCGATTGGTTTAATTATTCAAGAGCTTGTCAGATTTGACCTACAGCAACTAGAAAATCCTGAAATCTCAGGGGTCGAGTACCAACAGGGTGAACTACAAGGTTACGAAGTTCGTGAATATTTACTCAACAAATGGAGCAGAAAATGCGCTTATTGTAGTGCCGAAAATATACCTTTACAGATAGAGCATATTCAGCCAAAAGCTAAAGGTGGAAGCAGTCGAGTCTCCAATCTCTGCCTTGCTTGTGAGAAGTGCAACCTCAAAAAAGGAACTCAGGATATTCAGCAATTCTTAGTCAAAAAACCTGACATTTTGAGGAAGATTCTTGCACAAGCTAAGCGTCCGCTCAAAGATGCTGCTGCCGTGAATTCAACTCGATGGGCGTTGCTCTCTCGACTGAAGGAAACAGGGTTGCCCGTTTTAACTGGTTCAGGTGGACTGACCAAGTTCAATCGTACTCGACTACAACTACCTAAAACTCATTGGCTTGATGCGGTCTGTGTGGGTCAAATTGAATCCTTGTCCGTACTAACGAGTAAGCCGCTGCTAATCAAAGCGACTGGACACGGAACTCGTCAAATGTGTCGCACAGACAAGTTTGGCTTCCCATCTCGGTACGTTCCGAGAAACAAGTTTGTCAAAGGTTTTCAAACGGGCGACATCGTAAAAGCAGTTGTTACCAGTGGCAGAAAAATCGGTGAATATGTGGGTCGAGTTGCAGTTAGATCGACAGGTTCATTCAACATCTCGGCATCAGAATTGGTGCAAGGGATTAGCCATAAATACTGCAAAATTGTTTACAGGAAAGATGGTTACAGTTACGCATTTTGAAGATTCAAGGCGATTGAAATCGCCGGGTCGTTTTCCTCTCAGGACTAAAGTCGCTGAGTTTCCCACTTGCCGAGTGTTTTTTATGAATAGAGAAAATCCAACTGTTAGTATAATTATTCCGAGTCACAATCGCAGTTCTTCGCTGCGGCGGGCTCTCGATGCTCTGCGATCGCAAACTTATCCGATCGACCTCATGGAAGTTACAGTCGTCGCAGATAACTGCATTGACGATACTTTGGCAATGCTACAAGACTACAAAGCTCCATTTAAACTGCACGCGATCGAGGTAAATTGCCGGAGTGCTTCAATTGCCCGCAATACAGGAGCATCGGCTGCTAGCGGACAATTGCTGCTGTTTCTGGATGACGATATCGAAGCCATGCCGCTACTGGTGGAAAGCCACGTTCGGACTCACCAAGAACGACCGGGCTCGGTGGTTATGGGCCCTTACCCGCCTAAGTTGCAAGGAAGCACTAGATATTTTGATGTGGAAGTGCGGGCTTGGTGGGAAGAAAAATTTTATCTGATGAGCCGCCACGATCGCCGATTCGAGTACGAAGATTTGGTTAGTGGGAATCTTTCTCTGGATGCACAACTGTTTGCTCGTCTAAATGGCTTCGATGCGGCTTTCGGGAACTGCGGCGGCGAAGATTACGAGTTTGGGGTGCGCTTGCTGAAAGCTGGTGTACCTTTTGTGATGGCGACTGAAGCTGTCGGCTATCATTACGAACACGAAACTAACAATCTCGATCGCTCTTTTCGCCGAGCTCGTCAAGAAGGGCGATCGGATGTTTTAATCGGTCAGCGACACCCGGAACTCAGACCCCTACTGCACATCAAAGACTACGAAATTCCTTATTCCTTGGCAGACAAAATTTTAACTAATGTCGCGTTTTCCTGGCCGGCGGCGGTGGATTTGCTGGCTGCGGGACTGAGAAAAGCTCTGGATGTTCTCGAAAACTTGGGGATGCGTACAACTTGGCGGTGGCTGCGCGGAAAATTGCGCGGTTATTGGTATTTTCGGGGGGTGATTGATGAGTTGAAAACTCGATCGGCAATTTCTAGTTTTATGCAGGGTGGGGTGGCCCGCGCCGATTTGAGCGATCGCGAAATAGAGATCGATTTGCAGCAAGGTTGGGAAGCAGCAGAAAGGTTGCTCGACGCTGAACGGCCCGATGGCATTTATCTCCGTTACGGTGAAATGCTTGTCGGTCACGTCACTCCCAAATTTGGTGTCGAGCCGCTGCGGGGCGTCCACCTGCGTTCAATTCTGGCTAATCTAGTGTCGGATCAATTGCTAATTGCGATCGCGGTTAACGGTATGCCCAAAACTGCTGAAACGGATCTCGAAAACCCTCTAATTGCTTTGGAAAAAAATTATGAGTTGGCAGTTGAATAATGCGTAATTGTTCATTGGTAATGGGGAATAACAGGTTCCCAGGCACAGCGAAAGTAACCTAGATCCAGAGGCTCTGCCTCGGCACAGGATTATGAAGCAGAGCCTCCTAATCTCCGTTACCAGGCACAGCCTGGTAACGAGTAAATTCTTCCTTCTTCCTTCTTCTTACCAGAAAGAATTGGTTGAAATCCGGAACCGAGAGCGGGAGAAATTCAGATTGGACTATTCATTAATTCAATCCTCGAACTTAAGGATAGAGAGCGCTCTCTTTCGGTCAACTGTCAACTGTCAACTGTCAACTGTCAACTGTCAACTGTCAACTGTCAACTGTCAACTGTCAACTGTCAACTGTCAACTGTCAACTGTCAACTGTCACCTGTCAACTGTCAACTGTCAACTGTCAACTGTCAACTGTCAACTGTCAACTGTCAACTGTCAACTGTCAACTGTCAACTGTCAACTGTCAACTGTCAACTGTCAACTGTTTTTAGGAGCAATTTATGGGAATAAAACTACTGAAAATCGAGTTTTTAGAACCGATAAATCCGATTCGCGGACTTGAGAAATACGAAAAGATCCGCCTCTTGGTATTCTATCGGGGAGTGCCTCTAAAATGGGTGGAAATATTAAACGATCCTTGGCAGGCAATTATTTCGGCAGAGCGGGTGCGATCGACAATTGTGGCACAAATAGGCAAGGAATTGGCAAAAGTAATTCTCCCAGAGCATTTGGGCTTGGAAAGAAAGCCAAATTATCCGCTGCCCCCAATTAGCGTGGTTATCTGCACGCGCGATCGCACAGACTTACTTAAAGGCGCTCTGGAAGCAATCCTTGCTGTGGACTATCCCGAACGCGAAATCATCGTTATAGACAACGCTCCTTCCAACACCAGCACCGCTGAATTCGTGGCGCGATTACCTGTACGCTACGTCAAGGAAGAACGGCCAGGATTGGATTGGGCGCGCAATCGCGGTATCGCTGAAGCCAGCCACGAGATTGTTGTTTTTACAGACGACGACGTGCGACCGGATGTCGGTTGGCTGCGAGGAATGGCTGCGGGTTTTGCTGACCCGGAAATTATGGCAGTTAGCGGTTTAGTGGCGCCAGCGGAACTCGAAACAGAGGCTCAAATTCAATTTGAATTCGACTATGGGGGAATGCTGCAATACACCCACTGTTTTAAGGTTGATGGTAGGCAGCTTTCGGCGAAGGGCTTGCTGTGGTCGAGCGCTTACGGAGTCGGCGCCAATATGGGTTTCCGGCGTCAAGTGTTCGCGGAAGTTGGGAATTTTGACCCAGCTTTGGATGTGGGGACTCCGACTCGGGGGGCTGGGGATATCGAGATGTTTCACCGGATTTTGGCGAAGGGATACTCGACTTTCTACGAACCCAGAGCTTTAGTGTGGCACGTACACAGGCGCAGCGGCGAGGCTTTGAGCCGGCAGCTAAGGGATAACGGACGCGGTTTTGGGGCTTATTTGTTGACGTGCGATCGCAACCGTACAGTCAGCCGCCTGGAAATTTTGCGTTTTGCTTGGTCTGAGTGGATTAGCGGGTGGATGCTGAAGCGTTTGAGGCATCCGGGCTGGTTTCCTCGCAAATTGATCGTGAGCGAGTTGATGGGAGCTCTGCAAAGTCCTTTTGCTTACAGGGAAGCGCAGTTGCAAGCCCAGCGGTTGGCCGCTCTCCCCGAGGAGGAATTGCAGGAAGTTGAACAGCCGATAATCGTTGGAGGTTTACAGTGATCAAAGCGGTAAAACTGGTAAATCGGCGCAAAATTGCTCATTTTTTCGATTTGCTGCGGGAGTTGGTCGATCGCGACATGAAACTACTCTACAAGCGATCGACCCTGGGGATTGCTTGGACTTTGATCAACCCGCTGTTGCAGTTGGCGGTTTTTTCCTTTGTATTTCGATCGGTAATTCCGGTAAATATTCCGCAGTTTTCTTCCTTTGCATTCAGCGGTTTGTTAATTTGGACTTGGACTCAGACAGCACTGTTTCAAGCAACCGGACTAATTACGGGAAATCTGGCTCTAATCAGACAGCCAAATTTTCCGACAGCTATTTTGCCTGTAGTGACAACTACCACCGGATTGATTCACTTTCTGCTGGCGCTGCCGGTGCTAATTATCTTTTTGGCAATGGACGGAATTCAGCCAACTTCAGCGCTGCTTTCCCTGCCACTTTTGATGATTATTCAATTCATTTTGACTGTGAGTTTGGCCTATCCCCTAGCGGCCATTAACGTTACATTCCGCGACACCCAGCACACTTTGGGCGTGTTGTTGCAGATGCTTTTTTACCTAACTCCAATTTTCTACGACCTCAAAAGCGTACCCAAAGAATTTCAGCCTTTCTATCAGTTAAATCCGATGGTGCCGCTGATAGAAGCTTACCGGGCAATACTGCTCAAAGGTATCCAGCCGAACTGGCCAACCCTGCTAATTCTTAGCTTGGTTGTGGCTGCTCTTTTGCCGCTCGGACTAGGAATTTTTAGACGACAAAGCGATCGATTTGTGGAGGAATTGTAAATGCGTAACGCTATTGTAGTTAACGGTTTAGGTAAGCGTTTCAACCGCTACAGTGCCGATCGACCTCTGACAATTATGGAGGCTGCATTGTGGGGTTGGTGGCGGATGAAACCCCAGGCAAGTTTTTGGGCGCTGCGGGATGTCAGCTTTACAGTTGCGCCAGGGGAAATGCTGGGAATTCTCGGCAAAAATGGGGCGGGAAAATCCACGCTGCTGCAACTTGTTGGCGGTATCGGCCGCGCTGAGGAAGGCACGATTAAAGTTAACGGTAGAATTGGTGGTTTGTTAGATTTGGGTGCCGGTTTTCACTCGGATTTAACGGGCAGAGAAAATGTGTTTGTGGGCGCAGTGGTGGCCGGTTTGACTCGCCGGGAAGCGGCGCGCCGGTTTGACGAGATTGTTGAATTTGCGGAATTAGAACAGTTTATCGACAGCCCGCTGCGGACTTACAGCACGGGGATGCGAATGCGGTTGGCTTTTTCAGTGGCAATTCATACCAATCCGGAAGTCTTGTTAATTGATGAATATTTGTCGGTTGGAGACGTGGCTTTTCAAACTAAATGTTTGAAAAAGATAGATGAGTTTAAAAATCAAGGAGCAGCGATTGTTTTAATTTCTCACAGTGCGGCGCAAATTCAAAAAACTTGCGATCGGGGTATGTGGCTGCGGGATGGTAAAATCATGGCTTACGGAGAGACGGAAATCGTAGTCGGCCAGTATTTGTCGGAAATGCGATCGGAAACTGACAAGCGCACTCCCATGCGTCCTCCTCAAGTTACAAGTACGGGATCGGAATTGCGAGTTAATGAAAACCGTTTCGGTTCTTTGGACGTAGAAATTACGGATGTCAAAGTGTTGCCGGATGAAGAAATAGACAGCGGCGATACGATTACTATTGAAATTCATTATACGGTTCCGAAACCGATTGCTGCTGCTATTTTTGGGGTGACAATCAGTCGGGAAGACGGTCAAAGTTGTTTTGAGACTAATACTAATCAAATGGGGCGGTTGATACCGCTGGCGAAAGGTAAAGGCAAAATTCGGCTGCACGTAGACAGGCTGGATTTAGGAAACGGGCAGTATTACGTGAATCCTGGGGTTTACGAGAAGAATTGGGCCTACGCCTACGATTATCACTGGCACGTTTATCCGCTGTACGTGCGATCGACTGTACACCAAAAAACGATCCTTTGTCCGCCCTACCGCTGGGAATTTGACGGCAAAATGGAGGTGCTGGATTTGCCAGAAACAACTGACAAAGTTCACGCTTTGAACAAAAATAATCCCAGCTACGCCAAGATTTCCACTCAGTTGAAAAATAAGCAGTCACCTGACTTTTTAATTCTGGGCGCTCAAAAGTGCAGCACCGAAGCTTTATACGGCTATCTAGAAAATCACTTGCAAAATATCAAAGAAGGTGCTAAGCAAGTACACTTTTTTGAATTGAATTTCGAGCGCGGTGTTGAGTGGTACAGCAAGCAGTTGACGCGGAGTGTCGCAGGTGACAAAGTGCTGCTGTGGGAGATGACTCCTTACTATATTTACCATCCGTTGGTGGCCGAGCGGGTTTACAAGTGTTTCCCGGATGTTAAGCTGATTGTGATGCTCCGCAACCCGGTACAAAGAGCGTGGATGCACTATCATTTAGAAGTGGCGATCGGCTGTGAAAAGCTGGATTTTGAAAAGGCGATCGCATCTGAACCAGACAGACTCAAAGGTGAGATCGAAAAAATCAAAGCCGATGAAGGTTATTACAGTTTCAACCACCAGCATTATTCCTACTTGTCGCGGGGAATCTATGTCGAACAACTCAAGAATTGGCTCGATTATTTCCCCAGGGAACAGTTGCTAATTCTCAAAAGCGAAGATTTTCAAAAAAATCCGGGAGATGTGTTTTCTCAGGTGTTAGAATTCTTGGATATCAAGGCTAGTGCTGTCAAAGAATATCATGCTAATAGTGCTGAGGATTACAGCAATATGCCTGCGGAAATCGAACAAGAATTAACAAATTATTTTAAGCATTACAATCAGGAGCTTTCTGACTTGTTGAAGGAAGATTTTAGTTGGAGTTAGGAAAAAAGTTTTTAACCACAGAGGGCGCAGAGAGCGCAGAGAGGAAGATGAATCATACCTCTTCTTTCTCTTCCTCTGTGTCCTCTGCGCTCTCTGCGGTTCACTTAAAAAAAGATCGTAAAGTATAAAAATGAAACGAATATTTTTAGTAGGAGCTCCGAGAAGCGGTACGACAATTCTGCAAAGTTTATTAGCCGCCCATCCCGAAGTTATTTCTTTCCCTGAATCTAAGTTTTTTCACTATTTATTGTACGAGAAGTTTGTGGCAAAGTTGCCAAGTAGGATAGAAGCTTTTTTCAATGATGAGATTAATCGACCTGAATTTTTGCAAGGTTTTGATGACAGCCAAAGTGTGGAAGCTAAAGTTAGTTGGTTTGTGAGAGTTTTGGATGGTTTGGCTGCGGAAGAAAACAAAAGCATTTGGTTGGAAAAAACGCCGGAACACATATATTTTATTGAGGATATAGAGCGCTTTTTGCCGGATGTTAAGTTTATACATATTTTGCGAAATAGTATGGATTGCATCGCTTCTATGTATGAAGCCACTCGAAATTTTAACGAATTGTGGGGTAGTGGTTGGGATTTAGAACGCTGTATCGAGCGATGGAAATATGCAGTATTAACTAGCCATAAGTATCTGGATAAATCTAATCATATATTGGTTAGATATGAAGATTTTGTAGAAAACAAAAAATTAGTTTTAGAGGATATTTGTAATTTCATTGGAATTGAGTATGATGCTGAAATGCTGATTAATTATAAGGAAAAAGCAGCTAAGCTGAGTTTAAATTTACCTTGGCACCAAGGAATTGCCAGGGATATTCAAAGCACTAAGGTTCACAAATATCATCGAGTTTTTAAAGATAGTGAAATTAAAAATATTCTAACTCATATCGAGTGGGTAAATTCGAGAATTGCCTACAAGGTTACGGTGGAGGTGAGCGAATTAATTTCGGATATTAAGGTTCCACAAATATTCGATCGCCTGTGCTGTACAATCAAGTTAGCAGGTGTTGAACTCGAAGTTAGGGATTTGGAGCTTAATACTATACCAATCCTTTGGCTGCTCCTTCGACAATACAATAGCATGGCTGGGCTCTTATTTCTACGCAAGTCCCTTATTGAATTGCCCATCTGTGACGGGATTGTGACGGGTGCGGTGTTGGCAGATGCGATCGCAGCCCAGTTTGCTTGGCCAATACTTTCACGCTTCTTTCAACACAATCCAGAAACTCCCCAACTGGAATGGACGCTATTTTTACAAGAAATCTGGAATCGTCCGAATTGGGTTGAGGCTAATTTTTACAATCCCGAAACCGCCGATGAAGCAGTCACAATCACTCTCGATGGAGACTTGATTGCTGTGGAAGTTAGCGCAGAATTGCCTAACATCAAAGTTGAGCTTGCTGAAATTGACGTGCTGGTGACAGTAGGCGGTGTGGCGATCGCTATTGTAACTGTTACCGTGGAAAATAATTTTGTTTCTGCTCAAAAAGTGCGATCGACAATTACTCGACATATCGGTTTTGAGTTGTGCGTCGCCACCGTGCGAGAAGCTTTGTTAGGAAAACCGTTAGACAATCAGAAATCGCTGCGCGAGTACTTAACCTCTGCTGCCCAACAAAGGTCGAATCTACCCGACTGGTTGAATGCAAAGGGTTCTAGGGGCATTTACCCCCAAGATGCGATGATGTTTGGTAGGCGATACGGTGCCACAGGAACCAGTATCAGCCGTCGCGCCGCACTCCCTGCCCAGGCGCTGCGGGAATTAACGAAATCAGCAGCAATCGCAGGGGAAGTGATAATGCAAATTCCCCGAGAAAACGAGTTACCAAAGCAATTATTTTACGCACCCGAAATCATTTGGCAAAAATCGCCTCACCGAGAAGTTTCTCACTCAGTGAAACCTCAAATATTTGACATTGATAGCTTTACAGAAAAACTCTCGATTCTAGCCTACCGTCGCATTTCTCCCGATGCTATAAATGCAATTACTCCGCAGGTTTTTGAACAACAGTTGCAGTATCTGAAAGAAAATGGTTATTACAGTGCAACTTGGGAAGATTGGCAAAATGCAATACTAACTAAAACTCCTTTACCAGGTAAAGCTGTATTGATAACTTTTGACGGTGGCTATCTCGACTTTTCAACCTACGCTTTCCCTTTGCTAAAACGCCTTGACTTTACAGCCACTGTTTTTCTAGTAGCCGAGTCAATAGGAAAGACAAATAGTTGGGAAAAAGCCGAATTTGACCAAGTACAGTTAATGGAATGGCCGGAAATTAGACAATTGCGGGATGCAGGGATTGAATTTGGTTCCATGTCTGCCACTTATCAGCCTCTGACTTCATTGTCCCCCACAGAAATTGTGCGCGAAGCGGCGAAATCCCGCGCAACTTTGGAACGGGGATTAGGGAAAACTGTGAGAGTTTTTGCCTATCCCTACGGGAATGTCGATGAAATTGTAGCGCATTTAATCGGAGCAAGTGGGTATAGTTTCGGTGTATCATATAGATCGAGTACGAGCAATTTTTACGATTCTTTAATGTCGCTACCCCGCATTCAAGTAACAGCAGAAAATTTCTGGGAATTAGGTTTGTAGTGAGGACTTTAGTCCGCAAGAAAACTGAAGTCCTCACTACAAATAATAGAAAAATTGGTTCGTAGTGAGGACTTTAGTCCGCATTTATCAAGGACTAAAGTCCTCACTCAGAAAAATTGGTTCGTAGTGAGGACTTTAGTCCGCATTTATCAAGGACTAAAGTCCTCACTCAGAAAAATTGGTTCGTAGTGAGGACTTTAGTCCGCATTCATCAAGGACTAAAGTCCTCACTCAGAAAAATTGGTTCGTAGTGAGGACTTTAGTCCGCATTTATCAAGGACTAAAGTCCTCACTCAGAAAAATTGGTTCGTAGTGAGGACTTTAGTCCGCATTCATCAAGGACTAAAGTCCTCACTCAGAAAAATTGGTTCGTAGTGAGGACTTTAGTCCGCATTCATCAAGGACTGAAGTCCTCACTACGAACCTAATTTATGATTGAAAAATTGGTTCGTAGTGAGGACTTTAGTCCGCATTTATCAAGGACTAAAGTCCTCACTCAGAAAAATTGGTTCGTAGTGAGGACTTTAGTCCGCATTCATCAAGGACTAAAGTCCTCACTACGAACCTAATTTATGATTGTTTAGATAATTGCTAGAAACTTTTTCTCAGCCGCTGCATCAATCCCTGAAATTTACGTCGCAAATAACCGCCAAATCCTCTGGAAATCTTCTCAAACTTATAATCAAATAAAATATCCATCACATCTTTAGTTTTCATGTACTTCAAATAAGAAATCATTTTATCCGTCAATTCATCATTCACATCATCAATATACTTTCTCACCGCCAACCTTTCCGAAATATTCCATTTCCGATGGAATTTGCGGTGCATTTGGGTCTCATAATCCCGAAAATCTGAGCTTTTCCCATCCAAATATTTTTCAATGTATTTCCCAGCTATTTCGGCGCCATCCATCCCGTGTCTGATACCCTCACCGCCCAGAAAATTTACTGTCGAGACAGTATCGCCGATCGCAATTATGTTATCCTTCCAATAAATATCCCGCAAACCAGGACTGTATTTCAGCGTCGAACCGTGCTTGTCAATAATTTTATAATTTTCCGACTTCAAATATTCATCAATCAGCAAATCAATATACTGTTTCAGCGGTGACAAATGCTTAACCGTTTTGGCATCTAAAAAAATGCGTCCCGCACCAACTTTCAGTCTATTTTGTTCCATGGGAAATATCCAAGAATAACCTTTCGGCATCCATTTATCACCCAAAAAGAAGATTAAATCATTGGCATATTTATTGTAAACTTCCGGTTCAACTTCAATTAAATATTCGATTCCGGTTCCCGACAAAAAATCAGGCTTATCATTTTCTTTGTCGTACATAATCGCCCTAGCAAAGCCAGTAGCATCAACCAAGACTTTCGTGGTAACTTTGATAAGTTTACTGTCAGATAACTGTTTAAATTCTACTGTGGTTTCGCCGTTGGCTTGGGAATGTCCGGTGTAGCGACAACCAAGCCAAACTTCACCGCCAAATCGCTTAACTTCGTCGGCTAAAAATGCTCTAAATTTAGCAAAGTTGAGCACAACTCCCAAACTTTCGGGAGATTCCCAAGTTTGACTAACTTTGCTAGTTTCAATAGTCAGTTTGTGCCAAAAACTGCCGATAACTGATTCGGGTAAATCGAATTTAGAGAGGGTTTCTAAAGGTGTGGCGGCGCTGGAAAAGTCATTTTTATTAAAATTGTCGTTTTGTTCTGCAAGCAAGACTTTGCGGCCGGATTTGGCTAGAATTCTTGCACAGTGGCCTCCTGCTGGGCCGGCTCCTACTATTACTATATCAAAATTTTTTAAATTCATCTTACTTTTAATTCGCTTCCAATGTCAAAATACCCGCCGAAATATCAACTATTAAACGCCGATTTTTCAGCCACTGGCGGCCGATTAAAATTTCCGGTACTCCCGCACCCACATGAACGGGAATGTCAAACTCTTGACCTTCAATACGCACTTTTCCTGCATAAATATCGAAATCAAATTCTCCCTTAGCTGTTTGCATTGTTTCTTTGTCTACATAAGTCCAATCAAGCCCTTCTAAATCCTGAATATCCATTGCTAACCAGCCAGAAAAACCTGTATCTAGCAGAGCATCAACAGGTAATTCTAAGCCGTTATCGGCAATCAATGAAATTTCAAAAAACAGCTCGTCATTATCGCCAAATATTCCTTCCATCATATCGTGCCACAAACTCCGGTTTCATTAATCCGAAATACGTGCGGGATAGCATTGGGATGTTTCTGACGACACATTTTTCCAGCAGCTAACGAATCTTGTTCGATAAAATGTTCTCCGCTGTCGGGTTCAACCGCCATGTACCAGTTGTAGTGGGTTTTAATCAATTCTGGTTTGAGGCGATCGAATATGGGTTGACACCGCTGGCGAAATGCGGCTCTTTCGGCGTACCATTGGGCTATTTCTTCTGGAGAAAGTATGCGTTTTGCGTGCAATCTTTTCCGGGGTACTCTGCGAGTTGGGTTGAGATAAGTCATTGTTGATTCTCCCTTATCGTGAAACTTTCATTCAATCATATCATAAACTGGTTAACTGGTTCCTAGGCTCTGCCTGGGAACCAATGTCTAGAGGCTCTGCCTCGTTTTGGAAGTGGGGAAAATTCGAGGCAGAGCCTCTGGAGCTCCGTTACCAGGCTCTGCCTGGTAACGATTGATATCGCACGATCTCAGTCACTCTTGACGCTTCTTGGAGTTCGATGTTAGGGTGTGTTTCGTAAATTACATTTTTCGGATATCAATCGTGGCAAACACTTTGAACTTAACTAACAATTCTGATAATTTTACTATTAATCCTGGTTTGATGGCTCAGTTTCCTGGAGGTATTTTAGGCTTAGATGGCGATGATACGATCGTGGGTTCTATTGGGAATGATATCGCCAATGGCAATGTTGGTAAAGATATTTTATTTGGCAGAGATGGCAATGACAACTTGGAAGGCGGTAAAGGCGCAGATGATTTATATGGTGAAGGTGGCAGAGACACTTTGATTGGTGGTTCTGATGATGATTATCTTGCCGGTGGTGACGGAGATGATATTTTGTATGGTGGCAGAGGTGATGATTTATTGGATGGAGGTGCGGGTAACGATACTCTGAGTGGCGATCGAGGTTACACTTATTACAAAGGCGGAACGGGTAGTGATGTGTTTGTGCTGAGAACGGATGTTGTTGCAGAAGATCCCAGGCGTAACTCTAACCGTAGTTTTAGTGGTTCGGCATGGGATGGTATTCTAGACTTTGAAAGGTCGATCGATCGCATTGGCTTGACTGGCGGTTTAACTGAGGCAAATATTACACTTATTCCCTTTTCTTTCGCGCTATCGGATGTTATTTTCATTTCAGGGAGGTTTCCTCGAGAAGGCAAAATTTCAGCCGCCGATACAGATGTAGATAAAAACGGCCGTTATGACGGTACTACGATTCAAATTGCTGCCACAGGTCAAGTTTTAGCTAGAGTGCTGAGTGTGACACCATCTGACTTGCAGGGGCGTTTTGTTACACTCTCATAAAGTGGGCATTTCTTAACTCGTTTAACTGGTTCCTAGGCTCTGCCTGGGAACCAATGTCTAGAGGCTCTGCCTCGTTTTGGAAGTAGGGAAAATTCGAGGCAGAGCCTCCGGATCAGCGTTCCCAGGCAGAGCCTAGGAACGAGTGAACGAGTGAAATTAGACGCTAACTGGTGACTGTTTGCGGCTGAATGTTGCTAAAATACGATCGCACATTTGCGACGGATTTAATCCTAAGGTGGCAAAGGATTGTTCCGGCGTTGCATGATCCACCAATGTATCAGGTACACCCAAGCGCATCAATGGAACCAGGATATTGTTATCCATCAAAGCTTCGGCTACTGCTGAACCAAAACCACCCATTAAACAGCCTTCTTCCATCGTGACAACTTTGCCAATTCGCTGTGCCAAAGGCAAGATTAATTCAGTGTCTAAAGGCTTGACAAAACGTGCATTAATCACAGTTGCTTCAATGCCATGTTCGCTCAACATCTCGGCGGTTTGCATCGCCGGATAAACCATTGAACCGTAACCTAAGATTAGCACGTCATCGCCGTTGCGAAGGATTTCCGCTTTGCCGATCGGCAATTCTTCCCAACCTTCTTCCATCAGAGGCACGCCGTAACCGTTGCCACGGGGGTAACGCATGGCGATCGGGCCTGTCGTGTGGTTGATGCCAGTGACTACCATCCGCTGCAATTCTGCCTCATCTTTTGGCGCCATAATTGTCAGATTTGGCAAGCAGCGCAAGTAGGAAATGTCATACATTCCTTGGTGGGTTGGGCCGTCGGCGCCGACAATCCCGGCGCGATCCAAACAGAAGAACACTGGCAAGTTTTGGATGCAGACATCGTGAACTATTTGGTCGTATCCCCGCTGCAAAAATGTCGAGTAAATTGCGACAACCGGACGCATTCCTTCGCAGGCTAAACCTGCCGATAAAGTCACTGCGTGCTGTTCGGCAATCCCAACATCGATGTACTGTTTCGGTAGTTTTTCCTGAAGTTTGTCTAGGCAAGTTCCGGTTGCCATGGCAGCGGTGATGCCGACAATTTTGGGATTATTTTCTGCTAGCTTAACCAGAGCATGGGCAAATACTTTCGAGTAGGCTGGAGGCTTGGGTTTGGTGGAAGGAATGCCTTTGCCAGTGGCTAGATTAAACGGGTTTTGGGCGTGATATCCTACTTGGTCTTTTTCGGCGATCGCATATCCTTTACCCTTCACCGTCACCACGTGAACTAACACAGGGCCTTGGATAGTATGACCTTGTTTGAAAGTCGCAATTAACTCTTCCAAATTGTGTCCGTCTACCGGGCCCATGTAGGTAAAGCCCAATTCTTCAATTACGGCTCCAACTTTCGACACGGCTAACCGTTTCATACCTTCTTTCAGGCGTTCCATTTCTGGGGTAAAAGTTTCGCCAACAAAGGGAATTTGTTTGAATTGTTCCTCTAAGTTATCTTTGAGAAATTGCACCGGCTGCGAAAGTCGCATCTTGTTCAAATAGCGGGTAATTGCGCCGACATTGGGCGAGATTGACATCTCGTTGTCGTTGAGCACTACCATCACATTGGTTTTCGGCATATGGCCCGCGTGGTTGATCGCTTCTAGTGCCATGCCGCCAGTCAATGCGCCGTCGCCGATGACTGCTACAGTTTTAAAGTTTTCGCCCTTCAGGTCGCGCGCCATCGCCATCCCTAAGGCTGCGGAGATGCTTGTGGAAGCGTGACCGGCGCCGAAATGGTCAAATTTGCTCTCGCAGCGCTTGAGATAGCCTGCAACGCCGTCTTTTTGGCGCAGGGTGTGAAATTGGTTGTAGCGCCCGGTGATCAATTTGTGCGGATAAGCTTGATGGCCGACATCCCAGGTAACTTTGTCGCGATCGAGATCCAGGGTTTGGTAGAGTGCTAAGGTCAGTTCGACTACACCCAATCCTGGGCCGAGGTGTCCGCCGCTCGCTGCTACAGTTTCTAAATGCTTTTCTCGAATTTGTCGGGCAATTTGTTCGAGTTGATGAATCGACAGGCCGTGTAATTGGTTTGGATGAGTCAGTTCGCTGAGATGCATATTTTAAAATCCCGCTCCTAAGAATTAGGACGAATCCTTAACAGATAATAGTTTGAGCCTGCGGCGTTCGGTACGCGCAAACTTAGAATATTTTACCTGTTATTTGAGAAAAACTGTTAGGCGTAAGATTTTTATTATTTTTGACCTGGTAATTATAATAAGTAAATCGCAAACAGTCAATCTAAAAAATGCTTATCTTGTTAGTTGGCAACGGCTAATTATTAGCTGCACGGGGATTATTAGCGATTTAAAACTGGTTTTTGTAATGATGGCTGACTTTTTAACCATTGGGTTTCTGCAAGCGGACTGTGATTCAAAATCATTAACTGCGATTTTTTAAGGGATTCTAGCGCGTAGGTACAATCTTGCAAATCGCTAAACTCAACTTCAACAAATTCTGCATCGCATTCATCAACTACCGTTCCAACTTTACCTCGATATATTGTAATGCAATAATATCGAGCGGTTTGATTGTGCAATTAATTTTTAGATGCCTCTTTGGTCGATCGATCGCCTTTTAAGCGATCGCGAACAGGATTTACGCATTAAGACTCCTCGAAACCGGGTTTTTTACTTTATCTAGACGATCCAACGAAAAATTGTCGTAAAAAACCCGGTTTCTGACAAAAAGTACGATCGCAAACTAATGAAGACACCAAAGCCGATCGCCCTTCACAATTTATCGCTTGTCAATTGAAACACAAAAGGGCGATCGCACTTATCCGTTAAAGCATTCGATCCATCTGAGTCGATCGCACTTCCGGCAATTTCTCGGCCCCAGTCGTATCAAAGACGATCGCCTGTTTAGTCGCGGGTACTAACCGCCGTAAAATTTGGATGTATCCCTCTGCATCGCCCCGGCGGTGAAATCGAGCAACCACCAATCGCTGCATATTTGGCAATTGCCGCACGATATAGCCTTTCTCAAAAAGATGAGGTATGGCTGACAGCTTACATAACCGCTGAAATCAAGAGGGCTGAAGCCCAACAACGTACCTCATCTTTGTGAAAACCGCTATACACCAGGGATGAGAGTTTAATTTGGGCTTTGATGTTGGTATCATAGGAAAATCGTGCCCCGCTCCAAGCGGGGTTGGGTAGAAAAGCGATCGCCCTCAAGTTTTCGACGCTAGGTGGGCGATCGTTTTCAGTGTACATATTTAAACTGTTTCCTCGATCGCCACAAGGTTTGCTTAGAAAAATGTATCAAACTTTTACAAAAAAAACATCGCACTCATAAAGCCACCATCTGCCTGACAGAAATACTTAGCTTGTTTGAGCCTGCTTACTCAAACTTGAATTGTTGGGCTACACACCGCTCTCAACACCCGAAAGATGAAGATTTGTAATGTTTTGTCAACATCTTGGGGCTGTTGACTTAAAATCTTCTCATAAAAAAGACGAGCTTCTAGCAGGCGCAATTATGAAAAAAAATTTAAAACTCAGCTTGTGAGATGGAATTCGTTACTCTGACAAGGTGCCATCAAATGTAACTTTTGATGCAAGAACCACTAGCATTAACTTTGTTGAAGGCAGCAGGCCTATTTCTGCCGGTGTCTTCGGAAAATCGATTTCCTTGTCGATCTCACTCATCAAATTTTAAATGCAATTACTTTGCTTGCACGACGGGAACCGCAGGTGTAAAGGAAAAATTTAAGTCCAAAGCTGACGCACCAGAACTTTGAGCGACGGTTTTTTGACCGACAACGAGGACAGAAACACAGTCTTTTCCTCCATCAAACCTGGTTTTTGCGTCCAACACTCAACTCGATCGAATGAATGCAGTCGCAGCCAACAATTAGTTAGATGTTGCGATACTGCAAGTTGCGCGCTTGTACAGGGAGCTAACGGCAGTGATGGATCTCGATTGTTTACCTTACGGCGCAGGCCACGCCCAGGAAGGGGTCTGTCTGCTAGTGCGAATGGGGCCGTACCGCATTTTACTCGACTGCGGTATAGAAAATGTCGCACCCCTGTCAGCGACAGTAGATCGATCGCCCCCAGCCGATTTCGTAGTGTGCACCCACGCCCACTCCGACCACGCCAGAGGTTTGCTAGCACTCCACCAGGCTTTCCCGCTGTTGCCAATTTACGCCAGCGAAGTCACAGCGCGACTGCTACCGCTTAACTGGCCGGCCCAGTCTCAGCAGCCAGAGTCACATTTCTGTGAGGCTCTACCCTGGCAGTCGCCGATCGAACTGCGCCGGGGACTGAGCGTGCAGTTGTTCCCGTCGGGCCATTTGCCCGGAGCGGCGACTGTACTCTTGACCTATGAAGCCCCCCATCGCACCTACACCCTGGTTTACACCGGCGACTTTTTTCTGTCCAATTGTCGTTTGGTGGAAGGTTTGCCGCTGGGAGAACTCCGGGGCATGAAGCCCGACGTGTTAATTGTGGAAGGTAGTTACGGCACGGCGCGCCACCCTCACCGCCGACAACTGGAAAATCAGTTAGCCGATCGCATCCACCGCGCGATCGCCGACGGATACTCGGTACTGCTACCCGCACCCGCCCTCGGTTTGGGTCAAGAACTGCTGATGCTGCTCCGCAGCCACCACTACTTCACCGGGCGCGACTTGGATATTTGGGTGGACGGCACTGTTGCCGACGGGTGCGACGCTTATCTGGAACTACTGCCCCATTTTCCCACCGCCGTTCAAAACTTTGCTCTCCACCAACCTTTGTTTTGGGACGAAAGGGTGAAACCCCGCGTGCGCCGGCTGTCTGCCGAACAGCGCTCCGAATTGGGGAAAACCCCGTGTATTGTAATTACCGACCAAATTGCTGATTTGGGTTTGTACGCTGCCGATCGCACAAATCCTTGGATTTTACTCGCACCTCAAAAACCCGGATATCCCGTCAGGGAATGGTTTGCCAACTGGCAGGAATCAGGAGTTCGGCTCATTGAAACTTATCTGCTAGCCGAACACTGCGACGGGCCGGGAACTACCCAGCTCATCCACAATTTGCGTCCGCAGCACGTAATTTTAGTGCACGGTTCCCCTGCATATTTGGCTGACTTAGCTAACCTGGACGAGCTGCGAAACCGCTACCAGTTGCACACTCCGGCGGTAGGAACAGTTGTCGAATTGCCGATCGGAGAAATGTTTTTGCAGCCCGCTATCCCCGAAACTAACTATGAGGGAGAACTCAGCGAATTGGGGACAGAGGTAGCAATTAGCTTGCCGAGTCCGATTACAGCCGATCCTCGGTGGGCAAATTTTGCCGATACAGGTTTGGTAGAAGCGCGCTGGCAAGGGGAAGAACTGGTACTGCGCGGCATCTCCCAGCGGGAACTGCTATTTCAAGGCAACGCCGTTCAGGCAAACCTCGAATGCTGCGGCAATTGCCAGCACTACCGCGGCCAGCGCTGTTGGAACCAGTCCAGTGCTTTGTTTGGCTTTAAAGTCACTCCCGACGGTTTCTGTCCGGTGTTTGAAGCGATACCGGAGTCTGAATTTTTCATAGATGAGGAATTAGATGCGGAATAAACCTATTGTTGTCATGGCGATCGACAGCTTAGGGCGCTTTCTGATGAGAGCGATCGCAGTATTTGTTGTTCGTTGGTTCTGCGTCTGTGACTGCTCTGGTGGCTCAGAGGCGAAAACGGGCGATCGAACTCAAATTTTGATCCAAATAGCTTATTTGGTGACAATCCAGCAGATTTTTCGGCAAAACCCGAGTTTTGCCCCATTCCTCGACAAAAAAGGGAGAAAAGTCGTTTTCTTTTCCCCCAACTATTCTTTGTGCCTCAAGCTCTAGATCGAAACTATTCTAAATTCGAGTCCGGGTAGTGATTGCGAATTTGCTCGGCTTCGGGACAATCGTCAGAAACTAGGGGTTCGCAGTTAGTTCTCGACACCGAAGCCAACTTCTGGGACACAGCTCCAATACTTTCTAGACGCACCATTTCTTCCCAGGAGCTAATTTCGTCTTCTTCGTCGGTTTCGTAGCGCAGCGTGACTAGATCCCCTTCAATATCTAGGATACGAGCGCGCTCTATCCAACGTTGCTGATCTCGAAGAAAAATAGAAACCTCACGACCATCACAACAGAGTTGATAGATTTTGCGCTGTAGCATTTGTCAGTTCTCCTGCGCAGTGTAACTTGCTTAAAATATGGCCTGTTTGCAGTAACGTACTTTGGGTTTTACATCGGAAGGGACAGCCCTATGGACTGGCCAGTTTGACGTTTTCCGAAACTTTGGCACCTATGGGGGTTACCATATTTGATTTTACCACCAAATCTATCTTGTGCGCCATTTATCTAATTGCAGATTTTGGGAGCAGCGGCATCCCTCGCGGGAGGCATTTACCACAATAGATTCGCAGCATCAGAACTTGATTCGGGCCAGCCACCTTCTAAGCGGACTGTACTTCGAGTCGTTCTCGATCGCTCCTCAATTTTTCCCAGAGACACTACGTAGATAGCGGCTTAATTCGCTTTGGGCGATCGCGCGGACATTGCGGAGGCTCTCATCCAGGACGATCGCAACGGCGATCGGCACCATTCCTGTGCTGACAACGGTAAAATCTCAAATGTACTCAGACCTTGACACCGAACCGACGCACTCCGATACGCCATCAAACTAGAACTCAAACTCCCTCCCTTGTGCCGTGGCGTTAGAAAATCTACAGGTTTGACTTAGGAGTATCGACGTTTCCGAGCTTTAGTAACAACGGTAAAAAAATACAACTGCCAGTTTCCCTGAAAAGGCGAAAATCAAGCTAGGGAAATTTCAGTATATCTCTTCCAACAAACAGTTAGGCAACCGACAATCAGAAATACAAGCCTCAAAAAATACCCCCAAATATTATCGAAGGCTCGCCCAAAAATAGGGAAAAATTGCCAAAAACTGACGAACTATCTGCAAAAAACTACAACAAAAATTAGCTATAAATACAGTCCAAATCAGGGTATTTTTGAAGGAGATCGAGCTGATTGCCAGCGCCTTATTATTGGGAAATATCGACACTGCCCAATAAAACATTCTCTACATATACGATGACAGAGCGTTGCTGCTTCTATTTGCAGGAAGTTCAGCAAATTACTTTCCTAGGGTTTGCTCTTCCTCCTTGTCCCGATCCTTATCCTTCTGTGTAGATTCATCATCAGTTTGACCGACCCCTTCCTTAAAACTCCGCAGCGTTTTGCCCAAAGCATTTCCCAACTCAGGAATTTTCTTGGGGCCGAAAATTAGAATGGCGACTACCGCAACAATGCCCAATTCGGGCAATCCCAGACCAAACATACAAAATCTCCGCGCTTACCTACTTTGCTTTTTCCCTGCGAATTACCGCTAGTGCACTTATTTTAGCGGAGAGTTTCCGCAAATCTTACTCATTACTCGGGTTTTTATGGCAATTTATTGCTCTGTGCCACTGCGAATACCTAGACTAATGTCACAGGGCTTTCTATCTTGGGCAGATTTTTTTGTAAAACTTACTCGATCGCACGTCGAACTGCTGATATCCTTAAAAGTATCTACCTTGTTTACTGCATCCTGCAACCGTAGAATGAAGTTTTATTAAGCGATCGCCCGATAAATAAGAATGTTAGAAACATCCAAGCCTTCCCTGCGCGACCAACAGCACTACCTTATCCGCGAATTAGCAGATCGGATAGAATCAGTATGGCGTCGGTACCTCGACCTCGAACCCTACCACCTCCCCGCTGAGTTGGGATACGTGGAAGGGCGGCTGGAAGGAGAAAAGCTGATCATAGAAAATCGCTGCTATCAAACTCCCCAATTCCGCAAAATACACCTGGAACTGGCTAAAGTCGGGCCGCTGCTGGATATCCTCCACTGCGTGATGTTTCCCAGACCGAATTATGCTTTGCCGATGTTCGGCACAGACATCGTAGCAGGCAAAGGTCAAATTAGCGCCGCGATCGCAGACCTTTCTCCCCTCAATCCCGATCGAACTTTGTCGGAAACCTACCGCACTCGACTGCAAACTTTGCCCGTCAACCAGTTTTCTTGTCCCCGCCAAATTCCCGACTGGGGCGATATTTTCTCAGAGTTTTGCCTATTTGTCCGCCCCGATTCACAGGAAGAAGAAAGCCGATTTCTGGATATCGTTGAATCCTACGTGGAAATTCACTGCAAACTCGCAGTCGCTTGCGAACCAGTCTCTGCCGCCGAAGCATCAAAAATTCTCGACGCTCAAATTTACTACTGCACCCAACAGCAGCAAAACGACAAAACCCGCCGCGTACTCGAAAAAGCTTTCGGCCAAGATTGGGCAGAACATTACATGACCGAGGTACTGTTTGATTACCCTAAATAGTTCATTCAGTTGACAGTTGACAGTTGACAGTTGACAGTTGACAGTTGAGAGCAACGGCGTTGCTTAATCCGGGCATGAAAATGGATCGCTTGAAAGTTCAGCTATATTGACTGACTGGCTTATTTCATTTTTTCACATTGAATTTTTTCACTATTGAGTGGTTCATACTGTAAATCAGCAACGCCGCGGTTCCCAGTTACATGAGGTATTTACCAATTCATAAACAATTCCCCAAACCCGCAATCCCCAAACCCGCAATCCCCAAATCCCCAAATCCCCAAATTCTCCAATCTCCTAATCTAAAATCTAAAATCTAAGTTGTACCTCATATGAGAACTCGAAATGCTATAGAAAACGACCACCTAGCACAAGACAGACAAACACCCGCTGCAACTGACGTTTTTTCAGGACAATAATTGTAATTTACCTCAACTTATTTCCGAGAGCCGGGACGTTTTGCTCCTACCTTCGTAGGACTTTTTGTTCCACCTTTTGCCGCACTTTTAGAACTACTTTTAGCACTTTTTTGACCCTTAGCTCCTGCCAACTGGCTCTCATTTTCATTGGCCGGTCTGCCAGCAGGGGTTCTCGTAGTCCTAAAGGTAACATTCACCCCTTCATTTGACTGTTCCAGCACCAACATCGGCGTCGGCTTCGCTTTTTGATCCCATTCAATGTGAACGATGCGACCTTGAATAGTTGGCTGCCAACTATCATGATCGTCTGAAGGACTCAGATAAGTTTCCAAACAATCAATAATTTGATTAATTGTCGCCGATGTTGCCTGAGTCGGCAGTTTCATCAGCTTAATTTGAATCCGAAACAGGACTCGCCTTTCTATTTTTACGGCTGGATCGCCAGTTTCGTATTCGATATCAAACATCGAATCTACTTGCCTGCCACTGCCAGCAGTCCCGTTTTTATCTCCTACTGCACTCTGAGTCGGGCGCAGGGCAATACTAATTTTGTCTTTGACTTTTACTTTAATCTGGTTGACAATGGCAAAGTGAAAGACTTCTTCCGCCATCCGCATTCTCAGGTAGTCTAAATTAAAGTCTCGCGAGTGAATGAGGTCGGGGTTTTTTTCCATCTTTGATATGGTTTCCAGAGCCATTTTGTATTTTTTCTGGAGTTCTCTATTTCTAAACTCTTCAAATTTGAGCTTCTTACTCAAATCATCTAGTCTTAGCTTGGTAAATACCGCTAAACCGAGCAGCAATAATAACAGTAATCCCGACGCTCCCATCAAGATTTGGTCGGGGGACGGAGATCCTGGTTTAGCCTGTTTAGGTTTGGGAGAGGCTACTGCCAACCTTGATTCTACAAGGATGATTTGGGTTGACATGGGCTTTTAAAGGGTAAATTTTGACGCTATATTTATACAGGATTCCAGAGTAGAGCTGGCAGTATAACTCGATAGACCAACATTGACATCATTCCACCACCATCTTGGTATAACTGGATTTCTACAACTCGAACAGGCACCCTCTAATTAATACTTTATCTTTAACTGCAAGCAGGTTTCCGAAATATCGGAAAATCCCGCGCTGGCACTGGCAAAAAGAAATGGTGAATAGTCTGTGATAGATTATACCAATATAGGTCAAAAAAAAAATTGTTCCGCAGCCTCCGTTTCTAGAAAAAGAAAAATAAGTACACATAAATCAATACTAACTCTCTCCAGCGATCGCCAAAAACACTTCTAGAGAACAACCGATCGAGAAGCGGACTCTCCTATCGGGTGCTAATTACTACTGTTCGATCGCTCCCGCCCTGCCAGCTCACCGGGCGGCTGGCTGTGAGAGTAGAGCTATCGTGCGATCGAACAACGTCTCCTTAGCTAAGATTACAGCTAATACCACAAATATTCGATCGTGACCTACGAACCCCTGCATCACAAGTATCGCCCTCAGACATTTGCCGAATTAGTCGGTCAAGAGGCGATCGCCCAAACCCTCACCAGCGCCATCCTGCAACAGCGCATAGCACCAGCATATCTATTCACCGGCCCCAGAGGCACCGGTAAAACCTCTAGTGCTAGAATTTTTGCCAAATCCCTCAACTGTATTTCTACTGGCGCCCCTACCCCGACACCCTGCGGCAAATGCAACGTTTGTCAAGAAATTGCCCGAGGTTCCACACTAGATGTCATCGAAATTGACGCCGCCAGCAACACCGGAGTAGACAACATTCGGGACTTGATCGAACGAGCGCAATTTGCCCCCGTACAGTGTCGCTATAAAGTATATGTAATCGACGAATGTTTGAGCGGTGATTCTCACGTACAAACTAGCGAAGGTCTGATGCGGATCGACGATCCCAACATCAAAGGAAAACAAGTTCTCAGCTATAACGAAAGTTCAGAAATTTGGGAATTTAAAAAAGTTTTGAGATGGTTAGAACGGGGTGAGAAACAAACACTTTTGATTAAAACCGCCAACCGAGAAATTAGATGTACCAGCAATCATCCAATCAGGACAGAACAGGGATGGATACTAGCAAAAGACGTAAAAGAAGGAATGAAGATACTATCCCCTGTGAATGTGGGTGCGGCACCGTCATTTACAAATTTGGGACAGATGGACGCTTGCGGAGATTTGCCAGAAGACATCAATTTTACGGGAATACCTACGGACAAAAATCCTACGACATTGCCTCTATTCTCGAACAGGCTCAAGCCCTCCGACCTATCTGTCCGTGTGGCTGTGGAGAACAACTCGAAATACCAGACTTTTTACAAAAAAAAGGCAAAGGAATTAATACCATTCAGTCTTATTGGCAGCGACATCCATATAAAAAAGGACATGGAATTTGGGATGCAAGAACCGAAAAGTTCTTGGCAAATTCCGACCTTTACATACACATGGGCGCTGAAACCAGTAGAAAATGGGTGTCAAACTTTAAACAGTATGCAATCCCTACAATGGATTACAAGTTCGGAGACGGTCGAATCTGTAAAAGTCGGTGGAATCGAGAGGGTTTATGATATTGAAGTAGAAGACAATCACAACTTTGTGGCAAATGGACTCTGTACACATAACTGCCATATGTTAACTGTGGCCTCGTTCAATGCCCTATTAAAAACCTTAGAAGAACCGCCAGATCGCGTTGTATTCGTTCTCGCCACCACCGACCCCCAAAGAGTATTGCCAACCATCATCTCTCGGTGCCAAAAATTTGACTTCCGCCGGATTCCCCTCGACTCAATGACCGCTCATTTACACAAAATCGCCCAATTAGAAAATATCAATATTGCCAGCGATGCCGTACAAATGGTTGCTCAAATCGCTCAAGGAGGGCTGCGAGATGCAGAAAGTTTGCTCGACCAACTCAGCTTATTTCCCGGTCAAATAACCGTCGAAAAAGTTTGGGATTTAGTCGGCGCCGTCCCAGAAAATGACTTAATGGAACTGCTAGAAGCTATTGATACGGATAACGCTACAGCATTAATAGATATGACCCGCCACCTCATGGATCGCGGACGGGAACCGCTAATCGTGCTGCAAAGCCTCGCCAGCTTTTACCGAGATTTACTCATAGCCAAAGCAGCACCACAACGGTCAAATTTAGTAGCTTTAACCGCCGGAACTTGGGAAAAACTTTGCACTTTTGCACAGACTTGGAATGCCGAGTTAATTTTAGCAAGTCAGAAACACTTGCAAACCCACGAAGTACAAATTAAAAACACGACTCAGCCGCGACTGTGGCTGGAAGTAACGCTATTGGGATTGTTGCCTTCAGCCATTAGAACTCAGCCACAACCAGCAGGTAAACAAGCGGAAATAGTTGCTTCCCCACAAATTCACCCCCCCCAGTCCAGGGCGGGCACGGGGGCACCGCCCCTACAATCGGGGGGGAGCCAGACAGCTCCTATTGAACAATCTTCTGTTCCCAATTCGCCCAATATTGCGCCAACTTCGCAACCTGTTGTCGATCGCACAGAAACCCCACCTTCCGCACCAATTCCCCCATCTATACCAACTGCTGAAACCAGTCAAGCCAATTATTCACCGACTAATTTAGGTAGCGAAATTGATTTAGAGAAAGTGTGGCAACAGGTACTCGATCGCGTGCGGCCTCACGGAACTCAATCGCTACTCCGGCAACACGGACAGCTAGTAATGTTTAGCAATGATACGGCTTATGTTAAGATTAGTTCGCAGCCGTTGCTCAATATGGTTAAAGACAAAGTACCTAATATTGAAGAAGCTTTTTTGCAAGTGTTTAACCGTCGAGTAGCAGTAAAAGTAGTTTTAACAAATCCCGCTGCAACTAATAGTTCCCGCGCCCAGGATTTGCCCAATTCTAACGAACGTGTTGCCGAAACTCCTCGGAATTCTCCTGCTGCGATCGATGAGAGTCAACAGGTAGAACACCCGGGTAATTCTGAGATGGCAGATGATTTTTTGGGGGACGGAGGAGAAGAGCAAAAACACTTTTGGGCGGACGAAAATACTGCCACTAATGTGCAAAATGTTTCTGCACCTTTGCGGCAGGGCAACACTTCTACAGACTCTCAGAATGAGTTAAATGCTCAGGCTGTAGCGGTACGGGCTGATGCTCAAGCTGTCGCGAATACGAGCAGGCAATGGGCTGATATGTTTGACGGGCAAGTAGTTGATTTGTCGGATGATTTAGAGATTTGGGATTCGGAAACTTTTAGATTGGAATCTGAGCCGGATTTTCCTGAGTTATCTTCTGAGATTGATGAAGATGATTTCATCGATTGGTAATCGATTGATTTTGGGAGTTCAATCAAGATGTTTGTAGTGAGGACTTTAGTCCGCTAATTTAGATGCGGACTAAAGTCCTCACTACAAACCTATTTGACAGGCGTTTTACTTAAGCGGGAGCGAAATGTGGAGAATTTCGTCGATCGCCCAAAATCCCGCCTTCGTGTAAACTCGAAATTCCTGCTCGTGTAGCGTCATCAAAAAAGCCACCGTAACACCCGCTTCAAAAGCCTCTCGCACCAACCGCGCCGTCAAAGCCCCTGCGATACCCCGCCGCCGAAAAGCAGCCCGCACGCCAATTCCCGCGATTTCCGTCGTCTGGTTTTGTGGGGGAGTGCAGATTCCAGCGCCCGCAGGTTCGCCCGTGGCTGCGATGCGGGCGAGTACCGCAATCCCACCCGCCGCCAGAGTTTTCCGAAGACTGTCAACATCTTCAGGGCTGGGTGCAGCCGCTCCGTAAGCCTCGTTTTGCGCCGCCACAGTACCCAAAAGTTCCTCATCGGAAACTGGCAGAATTAGCTCGATTTCCGGCGGAATCGGCAGCAATTTCTCCGAGCCCGGAGTGCAAACCATCAGCGGTAAGCGTCCCTCAACGGTGAAACCAGCGGATATCAGGACTTCTTCGACAGCGGGCGCGAGTTTTGTGACATATTCTAAACGTGGCTGTCGATCGCGCGCAGAGTACGCAGCAATAAGTGCGTTAACATCGGCGAGGGAAGGTGTGGCGCCATCTTCGGGAATCGCATAATTGAGGTAAGGGTTGGTGCTGTGGGGGCTGAAGGTAGCGAGGAAAGGCCCGATATGCTGGGTGTCGCGCTGCTGGCTGGCTGCAAAGCGCAGGTATGATTGAATGCGAGATTCCATAACTGTTGATACAAAGTAAATGATTTTCTAGAAAATTCTTGAATAATTAGGTAAAAGCTGGTAGTGTAGATTGAGAAAAAAAAATGCTTTAGCGATTAAAACAGCTAAGACCATGGTCACTTAGAGTCATTATCATTTCCAGCAAATGTTGAAGCATCAAGCTGCTGTTAAATATGGCAGTTTTGTAGTAGGCATAACGGAAGAATACACATCAAAAACCCGTTCAAAGTGTGGACAGAAATTCAAATGGCGCTTTCAATATCTTGTTGAAAGCTTTGAGAGATACCTCCTTGACAGGAGAGCTTGCAGCTTTTTCTGTATTGCCATACACGGTAGTATCAGGCTTAGTCCTGGATTTGCCGGGTTAAATGTATCTGGCTAAACTTAGGTAATATCATTTTCGCTGGAACTCTCACAGGTTCGTAGTGAGGACTTCAGTCCTTCTTCCTGAGGACTGAAGTCCTCACTACGAACCAATTGGCTAAAAACTTGAGCTTTTAAGCTGATTCGGGTTTTGGTAGCGAAGACGGAAGCACCAACAATTCGGCAGTCGATCGCTTCTCAACCATTTCCTTAGTTATCGTACACCGCGTCACATCCTTGCGCGACGGCAACTCGTACATCACATCTAACATTAATTCTTCGACAATTCCCCGCAGTGCCCGCGCTCCTGTTTTGCGGCGGTATGCCTCTTGCGCGATCGCCCGAATCGCATCCGTCTTAAACTCCAACTGTACATTATCCATTTTTAGCAGCTTTTGATACTGCTTCACCAAAGCATTGCGGGGCTCCGTCAAAATCGCCATCAGCGTTTCCTCATCCAGCGGCTCTAACACCGCCGCCACCGGCACCCGCCCGATAAACTCTGGAATCATCCCATATTTTACCAAATCGTCCGGTTCCAGTTGCTTGAGCACATCAGCGGCCCGCTTTTCCTTCGGCTGAGCTTCTCCCGGCTGAATAAAACCCATTGACTTTTTACCCGTTCTCTGCTCGATCACTTTTTCCAAACCGACAAAAGCGCCACCGCAAATAAACATAATATTGCTCGTATCAATTTGGATGCAATCTTGATACGGGTGCTTGCGGCCGCCTTGAGGTGGTACATTGGCGATCGTCCCCTCCAGCATTTTCAGCAAAGCCTGCTGCACTCCTTCCCCAGAGACATCCCGCGTAATCGAAGGATTTTCGCTCTTGCGGGCAATTTTGTCAATTTCATCAATATAAATAATTCCGCGCTGGGCCTCTTCCACGTCCATATCTGCCACTTGCAGCAGCCGCAGCAAAATATTTTCCACATCTTCCCCGACATAGCCCGCTTCCGTCAGCGTTGTCGCGTCAGCCACCGCAAACGGCACGTCCAGCATATCAGCCAAAGTCTGAGCCAGGAGAGTTTTGCCGCAGCCCGTCGGCCCAATTAACAAAATATTCGATTTTTGTAGTTCTACTTCTTCCGGCGGGTGCTTGCCGCTATTTTTGGCATGGATAAAGCTGAGGCGCTTGTAGTGGTTGTAAACTGCCACCGAGAGGACTTTTTTCGCCTCCTCTTGACCGATCGCATTTTCGTCGAGATAATTTTTAATTTCCCTCGGCTTGGGAATTTGGCTCATCGAGATACTTTTGCCCGAGGTAGCGCGGCGTTTTTGCGTTGTTTCCTGCTTCGGAACCGCCGCCGCTGCGGGCACAGCACTCGAATCAAACAACTCCTCATCTAAAATTTCATTGCACAAATCAACGCATTCATCGCAGATGTAAACCCCGGGGCCTGCGATTAACTTTCGCACTTGCTCTTGAGACTTGCCGCAAAACGAACATTTTAGATGGGAGTCGTACTTAGACATAACAGCCTCTTATTTCAGTGCAGTGACGTTTTCTCCCGCAGCCGGAAGGTTTTCTTTTGCGATAACTCGATCGACCAATCCGTAATCTTTGGCTTCATCGGCTGACATAAAAAAGTCGCGTTCTGTATCTGCCTCTAATTTGTCGATCGGTTGACCGGTATGGTGCGCTAACAATTGATTCAGCTTACGCTTATGATAAAGGATTTCTTTGGCTTGAATCTCAATATCTACTGCTTGACCTTGAGCGCCTCCGAGCGGCTGGTGGATCATAATCCGAGAGCTAGGAAGAGACATCCGTTTCCCGTGAGCTCCTGCTGTCAGCAGAAATGCGCCCATACTCGCAGCCAAACCGTAACAAATCGTCACCACATCCGGGCGAATTTGCTGCATTGTGTCATAAATTGCCATACCCGCCGTTACCGAGCCACCCGGGGAATTGATGTACATTTGGACATCTTTTTCTGGGTCTTCGGCATCTAGATACAATAGCTGAGCTACGATCGAGTCAGCCACTTCGTCGGTTACGGGAGTTCCTAAAAACACAATGCGCTCCCGCAGCAAGCGCGAGTAAATGTCAAATGCCCGCTCGCCCATCCCCGACTGTTCTAGTACCATCGGCACTACATTGCTGGGGCTAGAGCTGACATCAAAATCGTTGTAGCTTGTAATTAGGTAATTGGAAGATTGAGATACCACCATAAGACACCAGTCAAGGATTCTAGACAATTTGCTGCTGTTGAAAGCTTTAAATTAAGCCGCCAGCTTTTAACTATTATGCCTCTTCTGAACCCAGATGGGGGGAATGGGGAGTTAGGAGTGAGGGAGATTGATGGCTGTGCTCGGCGTAACGTTGGTAGAGTGAATGAGTTAAAAGACTTACTCACCAATCGTGGCTGTTTTTAGTGCGCGCCAACCGAAACCCGGTTTCTGTTGCAAAAACTTGTTTTGGGGGCGAGACACCTACATAAAAACGTTTCTAGCCCCTGCGCGCCAGCCCTGTTGCAGCAAGCATCAGGTGTGCCACATTCGTGTCAATTTAAGCTTAAGAGTTGATAAATATCGTTTACCCCCTAGGCTATATCCCCCTAAATCCCCCTTAATAAGGGGAGTAGGGGTTGACTTTGAGTGCTTCTTGTCCCCCCGACTATCATGGTGGCTAGGGGGGGAGCAGGGCTAGACCATGAAACAACAATCTATAACTGCGTTTGACGTGCTTTTTGGCACAAATCTGCGCGTTTCGCACCCTACGCTGGTAGTTTCTAGAAGCAAAACTAGAAGGTTTTACTCTTGGCCTACCACTTCCACGTCGATGGCGCTCGTGACTGCTTCATCAGACTCTTCGGCGTCTGATTCTTCTGCTTCTTCCTCTGCTGCTGGAGTCAAAGAGCCTTCAGGTACGAGTTCAATTGTCCCTTTTTCTTCCAACCATTTCAGGGTTTTTTGTTTTAGCAAGTCTTCTGCTACAAATTCCCGCAACTTTTCAGGGTCAAAATTCCCTTTGGGAAACTGCTTTCTGACTTTTGCTACTTCTGCTAATACTTCTGCTGGTTCAACAGATAAGGATTCCAGCTTGGCTACTTCTGCCAGAGCTAGAGTCTGTTTGAGCCTTTCTACTGCTTCCGGACGAGAGCGTTCCCGCATCGGGCCGATATTTTGTTCGGTAAACAGTTGGTTGATATCTATGCCATAATTTTTCAACTGCATGGCTTGTTGGTTGAGCAAATAATCGATTTCGCGATCGACCATAGTTGCGGGAATTTCCACATCTATTAGTTCAACCAGTGCTGCTGATATGGCTTTTTCCTTATTAGCTGATAACTTGTTTTCTTGCTCTGTTTTAAACCGAGTTTCGAGGGATTCGCGCAGTTCTGCTAAAGTTTCAAACTCGCTAACTTCTTGGGCGAAGTCGTCGTCCAACTCCGGCAATTCCTTTTCCTTCAGTTCCTTCAGAGTAATCGTAAATACTGCTGGTTTTCCCGCCAATTCTTCACTGCTATATTCATCAGGGAACTGGACGGAAACTTCTCTAGTTTCTCCCGGATTCATCCCGATCATGCCTTGGATAAAGCCCGGTACAAACTGATTTTCCGACAATTCTACTTGAAAGTCTTCGGCATCGCCACCTGGAATTTCTGCGGGAGTTTCACCTTCGGCTGCTTCGGCAAATCTACCTGCGAAATCAACCAAAGCCATGTCTCCCAATTGAGCTGACCGGCCTTCTACGGGGATTAAAGTCGCTTTGTCCGATCGATATTTTGCCAGTACCTCATCTACCTGAGCCTCATCATACTTAACTTCTTCTGCTTGAAGCTGCAAGCCGGTGTACTGACCCATTTTTACTTCGGGTTCTACATCAACCTTAGCCGAAAAAGTCAGAGGCTGTTCTGGATCGAACTTTCCTAGCAATTCTTCAAACTCAGTGCGGAGTTCAAAACTGCCTATTGCCGGAATTTTTTCTTGTTCGAGAGCTTTTTGCAGTGAATCATTAATCAAATTTTCCAAAGCTGTAGCTTTCAAGCGAGTCTGGCCCAGGCGCTGTAGCAAAACTTGGCGGGGAACTTTGCCTTTGCGGAACCCAGGAATATTGACCTCGCGAGCGAATTGTTTAATTACCTGCTCGTAAGCTTGTTTTGATTTTTCTGATGGCACTTCGATTTCCAAACCAATTTGACTGGCTGGAAGTTTTTCCTGGGTTACTTTCATAAAAAACACTCGGTAAGTGGGAAACTCAGCGGCTTTAGCCCGCTCGTGGAAAACGACTCGGCGATTTCAATCGCCTTAAATCTTCCCATTACCGCCTTGGAGCTGTAAGGGTTCGGTGTACTTTTGTAATGTACTTTCGATGGGACAATTACCATTTCAAACCTCGCAGCCCTGTACGCATAATGGTCGCTCTTGTGGAGCCTCCCTTGCGGGGTAATGTTCGCTTCGCCAATGTTATAAGAGCTTGTTCGGCTAGTAGCACTGTTTCAGTGACTTTAAAACTGTTTAACCACTAGCGATAGAGCGGAAAACTAGCGTCGCATTCTCCGGTATCGTGACTCAAATAACGTAGTCAGTTAAGACTTAGGCCCGTCAGAATAGCTTGTGAAAGATTTCTCTTACAAGCTCAGTGGCGTTGATTCCCTGAGTTTCTGACCGGCTTTTGTGATATTTAACAATTTTGTTGACACTCTCCGGCGTTAACGCACGGGGATTCTTGGATCTTCGATCGACTTTAAGATTCCCCATCCACTGGCGAGCAGTGCTTAAACCTTTCAACCGTGCGATCGCACCAATTGACGAGCTTAACTTGGTGAAGCCCAGAGAGTCAATCTCCCCAAACGTACTAGGATACGAGCCTAGCATTCGGGCGTGCCCCGCCCTATGTGTTCGGTCAAATTATTAGGTTCTCTGGTGATGGGATGTTATTTTCTTTAATCCCTAGCTGTTTATAGAGTTTTTGCTGCTCTTTGTCCCTCGGTTTATGCTTAAAAGTGTGTCCTCAACTGTTTCACTCTTAGCATTGCGAGTTTCACCTTGACTATTTATATTGTACGCTGGGCTTATACCTAATTCGGAGCCAAGCCGTCCTCGGCTTCGCCGCGCGACGGGGTTTTAGACCCAAATTTTTGATAATTACCAACACCTCTACCTGATGAGACTGTAACTCGTTTCTGGCTAGTTTTTTCGCTCTTGCCAAATTGTTTTGGTTTGAGGATACTAGGTTTCGCTGGTAGGAATGTGGAGGTTAAGTCCACTAATTGCCGATGCACCATAGCATATATCGCCCTAGAATGTCAATCCGACCGGCATGAGCGGGCGATCGATTTTAATGGATGCGTTTGCTAAAATTCAGGTATCCCAAAACCAACTAGATGTGGATTGGGCGGGAGCAGATGGCAAAAGATGCTAAACTAAGATTGAGTACGATCGACCACCTCGGTTACTTGCACCCTTGCCATCTGCTCGCGCCCTGATGTGGCATAAAATTAATTGAGTTTAATTAACTATTGTGGATTTAAATTGTATATTTCCTAGACCGATCAAAAATCCTCTCGCCCTCTCGCCCTCTCGCCCTCTCGCCCTCTCGCCCTCTCGCCCTCAATCACCACAAACAATCTAGCTAGACGCACAAAAGCTTATTCAGTATTGCAGTTATTTAAATTTTAGATTTCGATCGTTTAGACTCTAATTTGTGGAGGAAACTAATTTGTCTCAATCCTATCGAGTTGCCATTTTAGGAGCCACCGGCGCTGTCGGTGCCGAGTTACTAGAACTCCTGCACAGCCGGAGTTTTCCCATTTCAGACTTGAAGCTGCTGGCTTCGGAACGTTCAGCAGGCACAACTTTGCCCTTTGGCGGCGAGATGTTGCCGGTCGAAGCTGTATCGGAGCGATCGTTCGATAATGTAGATCTAGTTCTCGCCTCCGCCGGCGGTTCTATCTCTAAACTGTGGGCTCCGAAAGCAGTGGCAGCCGGGGCCGTGGTAATCGACAATTCCAGCGCTTTCCGTATGGATGCGACGGTACCTCTAGTTGTTCCCGAAGTCAATCCCCAAGCTGCGGCAACTCACCGAGGTATCATTGCTAATCCCAACTGCACCACGATTTTGATGGCAGTTGCCGTTTGGCCGCTGCATAAAGTTAAACCAGTCAAGCGCATAGTTGTAGCGACTTACCAGTCTGCCAGCGGCGCGGGCGCCAGGGCAATGGAGGAAATGAAAGATCAAGCCCGAGCAATTTTGGCAGGGGAAATTCCCAAAACCGATATTTTTCCCTACCCCTTGGCTTTTAACTTGTTTCCGCACAATACACCAATTAACGATTTAGGGTATTGTGAGGAAGAGATGAAAATGGTCAACGAAACTCGGAAGATTTTTGGTACGGACGAGATTAGAATTAGTGCGACTTGCGTCCGGGTTCCCGTACTCCGCGCCCATTCGGAGGCGATTAATCTGGAGTTTGCAGAGCCTTTTAGCCCGATCGACGCTAGGGAAATCTTAAAAGAGGCGATCGGCGTTAAGCTGGTAGAAGACTGGCAAGCTAATTATTTCCCGATGCCCGTCGAGGCCAGCGGTAAGGATGAAGTGCTAGTCGGCAGGATTCGCCAAGATATTTCTCACCCCTGCGGGTTGGAGATGTGGCTGAGCGGCGATCAAATTCGCAAAGGGGCTGCTTTAAATGCGGTGCAAATAGCTGAGTTGCTAGCAGACAAAGGTTTGCTGCAAATCCAACAAGCAGCGGCTATTTCTACTTAGGGCGACTGGGCCAAAAAAATAGATGCAAGTCCCCTACGTCAGGAGTGGAGATTTCAAAATTTTAGAGCCTAGTTGAAGAACCCAGATTCATCTGTGGAGTCAATTTAAAATCTAAAATTTAACATCTAAAATCGACTTAATCTGACAATAGGGCAATTGAAATGAAGATTTTAGATAAATCTTGCATCTGAAATCAAAAATTTAAAATCAAAAATCAACAGTCTAAAATCGGAGAAAGTGTGGTAAAGTTTGGACGGGTTCTGACTGCAATGATTACGCCGTTTAAGGAAGACGGCAGTGTTAACTATGCGGTAGCAGAACAATTGGCAATTCATTTAGCCGATCGCGGTACGGATAGCTTAGTGCTGTGCGGAACTACGGGCGAATCTCCCACTATGAGCTGGGATGAAGAGTACCAATTATTCCAGGTGGTACAAAAGGCAGTAGCCGGTAAAGCTTTGGTAATCGCAGGAGCCGGGTCGAATTCGACCTCAGAAGCCATCGAAGCTACGCAAAAAGCAGCTAAACTCGGGTTAGACGGCTGTCTGCAGGTAGTTCCTTATTACAACAAGCCGCCGCAAGAAGGTTTGTACAATCATTTTCGGGCGATCGCGCAATCTTCTCCAGAATTGCCTATAATGTTATATAACATCCCCGGTCGCACTGGCCAGAATATGTTGCCCGAGACAGTAGCTCGATTGGCAGAAATCCCCAACATTGTGGCAGTCAAAGAAGCAAGTGGCAACCTAGATCAAGCAAGTCAAATTCGGTGCTTGACATCACCGGAATTTGCGATCTATTCTGGAGATGATTCCCTAACTTTGCCAATGTTGGCGGTAGGAGGATCTGGTGTAGTTAGCGTAGCCAGCCATCTGGTAGGAGAGCAACTGCAACAGATGATTAAAGCTTTCGAGGCCGGTCAAGTTCAAGTCGCTACCCAGATTCACTTGCAACTTTTTGACCTGTTTAAAGCTCTTTTTCTCACCACAAATCCCATTCCTGTTAAGGCAGCTCTTAAACTTCAAGGCTGGGATGTGGGTTCCACCCGTCCGCCCCTGTGCGCTCCGCCCGTTGAGGTAACTCAAAAGTTAAAGGACGTACTGAGTCAGCTAGCCGCAGTATCTGCTAGCTAGATAGGCGAGAACGAGTTTTCAGACAACTGAATATTAGTTGCCATCGGTCAGTAGTGCGAGCCTCGGAACTCGCGAACGTCATCAGTCATTAGTCATTAACTGTTAGTAAGTAACTGACTGTCAAGGATTAAAGACTGGGAATAAAAGACTCAAGACTGAAGACAACTGACTGTACGGGTTCGCAAAACCCGCGGGGGAGTTTTTCATCATAAATATGTGGAAAAAAATCGCCCTACTAACCAACAGCCGAAAAAAGACGACAGACAAAAGACAACAGACTCATAACAAAAATAACTAACAAAGGATACGCATGATCAAAAATACAACTGCATCAGCTCTAAAAGTTATTCCCCTCGGCGGGCTGCACGAAATCGGTAAAAACACTTGTGTGTTCGAGTACGGCGACGAAATAATTCTTTTAGATGCAGGTTTAGCTTTCCCCACAGATGGAATGCACGGTGTAAATATTGTCCTCCCAGACATGACTTACCTGCGGGAAAATAGCCACAAAATTAAAGGTATGATCGTGACTCACGGTCACGAAGATCACATCGGTGGTATCCCCTATCACCTCAAAGAATTTGAAATTCCAGTCATCTACGGGCCGCGTTTGGCGATGGCTTTGCTCGCCGGAAAATTGGAAGAAGCCGGAGTGTCTCACCGCACAGAATTGCGGACAGTTAGACCGCGGGATACGGTCAGAATTGGCAAGAATTTCTTAGTCGAATACATTCGCAACACTCACTCGATGGCCGACAGTTTCACTGTGGCAATTCACACTCCCGTCGGAATTATTATTCACACTGGAGACTTTAAAATTGACCACACTCCCGTAGACGGCGAGCATTTTGATTTGCAAAAGCTGGCGGAGTACGGCGAAAGAGGCGTGCTGTGCTTGATCAGCGATTCTACTAACTCGGAAGTTCCTGGTTTTACCGCTTCAGAACGTTCTGTCGCTCCGAATTTAGACAGAATTATCGCTCAAGCAACGGGAAGAGTGATGATCACGACTTTTGCTTCGTCGGTACACCGATTGCAAATTGTTTTAGAATTGGCTAAGAAAAACAATCGGTATGTCGGAGTGGTTGGTCGCTCAATGTTGAACGTGATCGCTCACTGTCGCAATCTTGGCTACATCAAATGCGAAGATAGCCTGTTCAAACCGCTGAAAGAAATCCGCAATTTGCCAGATGACAAGGTTTTGATTTTGACTACGGGTTCCCAAGGCGAACCGATGGCGGCGATGACTCGCATTGCTAACGGCGAACATCACGAAGTGAAAATTAGAAAGGGCGATACAGTCATTTTCTCGGCTAATCCGATTCCTGGAAATACGATCGCAGTGGTAAATACGATCGACAAATTGATGATGCTGGGCGCAAACGTAGTTTACGGGCGCGACAAAGGAATTCACGTTTCCGGCCACGGCTGTCAAGAAGACCAAAAGTTAATGATTAACATGACTCGTCCCAAGTTCTTCTTACCTGTGCACGGCGAACACCGGATGCTGGTTCAGCATTCCAAGACTGCTCAAAGCATGGGCATTCCCGCCAGCAATATGGTGATTATCGACAATGGCGATGTCGTAGAGTTGACCGAAAATTCGATGCGAGTTAGCGGTAAAGTGCCTTCAGGAGTTGAATTAGTAGACTCTTCGCGATCGGGCGTAGTCAAAGCAAACGTCCTCAAGGAACGCCAGCAGTTAGCCGGAGATGGCGCTGTAACGGTAGCGGCAGCTTTGAACTGGGAAGGCAAGTTAGTCGCTAAGCCAGAAGTCCACTTAAAAGGTGTCGTGACATCCGCCGATCGCGCGGAAACGATCGGACTAATCAATCAAACCATTGAAACAGTTTTGAGCGATCGCTGGTCGGAATTTGTCCTACCTGCTACTGCTGAATCGCCAGTTAATGTTGACTGGGTAGGAGTTCAAACCCAAATCGAAAAAGCAATTGGGCGAGTGCTGCGCCGCCAACTGCAAAGCAATCCGATGCTGGTATTCCTGATGCAAATTCCTGAAGAAGCAGTGCGATCGGAATTTGTGCAAAGAGCTCAGCTTTCGATTGAAGCACCTAAGCTAGCATCATCATCATCACCATCATCATCACCATCATTGCCATCCCCAGTACCAGTCCCGGCTAATGCAGTAACAGGTCGTCGTCGTCCTCGGACTGCTGCAAAAGTAGCTTCCGTTGTCTCCTAGTATTAGTAATCCCTGGCGCAAAGCCAGGGATTTGTTTTTCAACGGCAGATAAGATCAAATCCGGTAGCATTGGAATTATGCAGTTTGTTTGCTACAAAAGGTGCGGGAAAAGGCACCGGATTCGGATTGGCGATATGCCTGGGCCACGCTACGCGATCGCCCGTCAGATTATTGTCGAAAAACATGAAAGTGCGATCGAGGTGGATTATCAGGTAGTTGACATCTCCCCATGCCTAAAGGCGAGGGGATTCACAAGACCACAATTTAAGTCTTATAGGTGCTGACAAATCACCTCTACCAACTCCACTTAGATCCAATCCAAGCATTGTTGCTACTTTACG